>NZ_BADX01000173.1:0-48010 GCF_000241365.1 Pseudoalteromonas sp. BSi20480
ACCGACGACAATGAAAAAAAAAGTAAGGGTTGTAATTACCTGATAATGTCTTTTTATTTTTAGCTTGTAAAAGTTTAAATAAGCTTGATAACAACAACATGGCCACAAACAATATTACAGTATCGGACATTCCTATTGTAAATATCATTAAACCCAAAGCACCAGCGGCTAGTATGTTTGCAAGCCATGCATTGGGCTTTACGATATTTTGGGCTGTAATAACTGCATTCCATAGGAATAAGCCAGCTAATACACTAATAAAAGGGAGTGGCAGGTGTGCTGTAAAAAATAGAACTAAACAGGCGTAAATAAAACACAAAGAGAAGTTAATTACTTTTTCATTTTTAAGTTCAATCATTGCTTTTCACCTGCAAATGAACTTAAGCATTCTAAACAGTGTTGCTTATGGGCTTGGCCAGTATTAATACTGATTAAAGTGCTTGGCAGTTTTAACATGAAAGGGGTGTTGTGCTCAGTGGCTTCACACACTAAATAACACAACTGGCTAAGACGTTGCTCTGTAGCTCCACTCATTAAATTAAAATCAAACAAAGCATCAGTCGCTTTAAAATCTACAAAGTCTTTAACTAATAATTGCTTTGTTTTAGCGAAATGTTTCCACGATATTCTGCTTAAGCCCATTTCGGGTTGATGAATTAATAGATTGTCGAATTCTTCAGTTCCCGACTTTTTTGTCATTCCATTTTGTGTATTTTCATCTTCTGAAGAAATGTGTGCATCGCTTAATACGTATTCGTGCGCAGGGTAAACATAAGTTTTAGTTTGTACTTGTAAATAGCTCCATACAGATACCAAACCAAAAGGATAGTTACTGGCTATTTTTATTCGTTCTAATTTGTAGCAACCTCGTGATTCATACGGAAGCGGTAAACTGCTACTAATCGATTTATTTGAAATTTCATCATGATGTGTACTTGCTTTTAAATCATTGTTATAGGTAATAGAAAGCGATTGGCAGATTGAATTACTATGTAAGTTCAATTTTAAAATGGGTTGTTGTGGAGAAAAACTAGGTAATACTTTATCAAAAGTCACAGTTAAGCCTTTCGCATTGCTGTATCCCATAAAAACAGCTAGTACAATGACCACGAACATCAGATACGACATGATCAAAATTAAATTATTTTGATAATTTATACCCATTACAAAGTTTAAAATAGCCACAATAATAAAATAACCACCCAAGGGATGATGGCAAAACATAGATTGTGTTGTGCTCTAACGTAATTGAATTTTTTGGTGTTTATGTTTTAAAAATTTATCAAAAACAGTATGTTTTAAAGATGCAAATATGTTGGGGCGTTTTGATTTTTTAGATGGCATAAAAGCTACACCGGAACCGGCACAGCATTTAAAATGTCATTCACTTGAGCTTCACCCGATTCATTATGCAAACCTAAGCGGTGCTGGCACACACTTGTAAAAACTGCTTCTATATCTTCAGGAATTACATAATCGCGTCCATCAATATAAGCCCATGATTTAGCAGCCTTAGCTAACGCAATGCTTGCTCGAGGTGATAATGAAGACGCAAACGCATTGCTGCTTCTTGTATAATTAACAAGCTCTATAATGTAATCAACAACGGGAGTACTAAGTGTAACTTCACTAATTTGTGCCTGAATTTGTTTTAATTGCTGCTTATCTATCCGTTTAGGAAGTTGGCTGTAATCGCGTTTTTGCATATTTAAAATTAAACGTTTTTCAGCTTCTTTTTGAGGAAAACCAAGGCTTATACGCATTAAAAATCGATCTAACTGAGATTCCGGTAGCGGATAAGTACCCGATTGGTATAAAGGATTTTGCGTAGCAATAACAAAAAATGGATCTGGAAGGCTATACTTTTTGCCATCAACAGTGATTTGTTGTTCTTCCATCGCCTCAAGTAATGCACTTTGTGTTTTTGGCCCTGTACGGTTTATTTCGTCAGCTAATACAACTTGACTAAAAATAGGGCCTTTATGAAACGTAAAGCTGTGATCGTTACTATTAAATACATTTGTACCGAGTATATCGGCAGGTAGTAAGTCACTTGTAAATTGAATTCGTTGGTAAGATAAGCCAAGTACTGCCGCTAAACCATGAGAAAGCGTGGTTTTTCCCATGCCAGGCAAGTCTTCAATTAGTAAGTGTCCTTCGCTAAACAAGCAGGTTAGTGCTAATTTTATCTGTTTTTGTTTTCCAAAAATAACATCTGATAAGTCTTCAATAATCGCTTTAACGGAGCTTTGCATGCTAACCTTTTATTATTCTATGTGTTCGAGACGTTTCATTACGGTATCAACTTTTTTTGCATTAAAAGGTTTTGCTATAAACCCTTTAGCTCCAAGCTCCCAAGTATTCTGAACATTTTCTAAGCTGTTATGACCTGAGCACATAACTACATGTGCGTTTGGGTAGGTTATATTAATAAATTCTAAAATATCAGTCCCATCAGAGTCGGGTAAGTCTACATACTAAAAAAATCACACTAGGGCATTTTTTATCAATAACTGGCTTGGCAGAGCTAAAATCCGTGCTTTCTAAAATATCTTCATAACCCAGTTCGGTTAATATTTGGTTTAGGTAATCACGGATTTCTTTAACATCGTCAATGATGAGGATAGGCTCTAAAGGGCGAACAAATTCCATATGTAAGTTACTTCTTTTAATACTTCTTAAGTACATTAATATTAAGCTATGACCTTAATAACCTCAAGAACGTTGCTTAAAAAATCACAATACATCCATACTTTTGTTGATTTTGTATTCTGCTTGAAAAATATCAAAACAACACTCAATTCTACTACTTTCTAATTAATTTAAAAGTTATCCATTTTATAAACACCCGCACACTCGTTTTTTCAACCACACCTAATAAATTTACAAGCTATTGATACTAAAGATTTTAAATTAACAATTCTAATTTTGTAAATGTTTTGTAATAAAAAATCGTTGACCTATTAAAATCATTCTGTGATTACGCTCAGCAGTTGAGCTAATGCTCATTGGTGGATTTTAATATAAGGTCACACCCAATGCTCATAATGCTTTTCTACACACTCACACTAAACACTACACAACACGAAGAGCTTATTATGTTAAAAAATAAAAATACAAAATTCGCAATCTCACTATTAACAGCTGCAATGGCTACTTCTATGTCAGCTCAAGCTGATGTTTCTGACTACTTAGACCGCGTTGATGTCGACTTTTTATTAATGCAAAATTTCCAGTCTATTCAAGCAAAAGAGGGGGCGTTTCGTCCTGAAGATGAAGTACAAGAATCTGGATTTGGCCGTGTAAGAGCAAATTTACAGCTTAAATTTCATATTAACGAATTTATTACAGCTGATATTGATATAGCTGAAGAACCAAATGATTTTGGTGGCGGCGACCGTGATTTTTCATTTCATAATGACTTTGCCGGTGTTGAGTTTGATTTATTTGGCCTTTATGGTACACCAAAAGAAGATGAGAATCTGACCCTTAGGCTTGGTAACATTGGTGCATCACCGTTTCAATTCAAAGGATTCCAAGATGGAGCAGATAACCAAGGTAATGCATTAATTGGTAACGGAATAACTGATTACGCTACAGCTGAAAACGGCGCGCAACTTAGTTACACAAAAACTTACGACGGCGGTTTTCTTCGCTCATACAATGTGGCTGGCCATATAACAACCTCAAGCTTTGGCGAAGCATTCCAAGAAGACCGTGGTTACAATTACCGTTTACAAGGCACATTAGAATTTGAAGGTGGTTTCAAAGCGGGTTTAAATCTTTTCAAGGCCAATCAAGGCGACCAGTTAAACTTTGAAAATGGTGTAGCTAGTTTAGACGGAGTAACTACAACAAACTATCGTTTTGGCGATGGTGAAAACTATAACTTTTCTGCCTCACCATCAAATGAACGTGACACGCATGTAGGTGCAATGCCCGGACTAGAGCAGTCAATCATACAACTAAATCTAGCATACCAACCATCTGACGAAACAAGTTTAGTGTTCATGGTTGGTAAATCATCAGATGATTACACATTTGCAGATGCTGCGGGCAATGCAGTTGCAGGAATTACATACTTTGGTACCGATGGAGTAGCCGACGCTAATGGCACAACGTACGATTCAAACAGTGTAATCAAAGGTGATACATCAGTAGAATATTTTGTTTTTGAAGCACAACAATACCTTATCCCTAAACAGTTATATGTAGCAGCTCGTTATTCAGAAGCAGAAAATACATCTGATTTAATTGAGCAAACAGACAATACAGTAGAGCGTATTCAAGTTGCTGCGGGCTACTGGTTTAACGATAAAACGTTATTAAAAGTGGAATATGTAAATCAAGAAGAAGGCGTTAACTCTGCAGGCCAAATAGGCGCTGGTTTTGACGGTTTCACATCTGAGATTTCAGTTAAATTTTAACTTATATTCAGCAACTTAGTACTTAATATTCACGTAATTAAAGCTATTTTAATTCACTTTTATTAAGTACAAGTGCACCTTTTAATGTTAGAGATAAGGTATTTAAAATGAAAAATAAATTATTAATGCTTGCCTGTGGCATCATGGCAATGAGCAACGCTTACGCAAAAGAAACAATTACAATTGCTACTGTTAATAATGGTGACATGATCACCATGAAAGAACTAAGCAATGAATTCACCAGTCAAAACCCTGATATAGATTTGAAGTGGGTAACACTTGAAGAAAATATTTTACGCCAACGTGTAACAACAGACGTGGCAACAAAAGGTGGTCAGTATGATGTTATGACCATCGGTACTTATGAAGTACCAATTTGGGGTAAACAGAATTGGTTAACAGAGTTAGATAACCTTGGCAAAAATTACGATTTAGATGATTTACTACCCGCTATTCGAAGCGGCCTTACCGTTAACGATAAGCTATACGCCGCTCCTTTTTATGGCGAAAGCTCAATGGTTATGTACCGTACTGATTTAATGGCAAAAGCTGGGTTAACCATGCCGAAAGCACCGTCTTGGGACTTTATTAGAAAAGCAGCAAAAGCAATGACCAGTAAAGAGGATGGCGTTTATGGTATGTGTTTGCGTGGTAAAGCCGGTTGGGGTGAAAATATTGCACTTATTACATCAATGGCTAACTCATTCGGTGCACGTTGGTTTGACGAAAACTGGAAGCCTCAGTTTAATACACCTGAATGGGAAAAAACTCTTCAGTACTATGTTGATGTTATGAATGAATCAGGTCCTGCGGGTTCGTCAGCTAATGGCTTTAACGAAAATCTAGCATTATTTCAAACCGGTAAGTGTGGTATATGGATTGATGCAACAGTAGCTGGCGCATTTGTTACAAACAAAACAGATTCTGAAGTAGCCGATAAAGTTGGTTTTGCACTCGCACCTGACAACGGACTAGGTAAACGTGGTAATTGGTTATGGTCGTGGACACTAGCCATTCCTTCAAGCAGTAAAAAACAAGATGCTGCAATGAAATTTATCAGCTGGGCAACATCTAAAGAATACACTCAACTTGTAGCCGATAAAAAAGGCTGGGCAAAAGTGCCACCGGGTACTCGTAAATCTTTATACAGTAACTCTCAGTATATGGAAGCAGCGCCTTTTGCTCAAATAACGTTAGATTCAATCGAAACCGCAGATCCTAAAAACCCAACCGTAAAACCTGTTCCTTATGTTGGTATTCAGTTTGTTGCTATTCCGGAGTTTCAAGGGATAGGAACAGCAGTAGGGCAACAATTTTCAGCCGCTTTAACTGGGCAAATGACCGTTAAACAAGCGTTAAGCTCATCTCAACGTTTAGTTGAAAGAGCCATGCGCAAAGCGCGTTACCCTAAGTAGTATCAATTATAGGTGGGCAAGCTCTCAACTTGCCCTGTATTTTATGTCAGTTCTATTTATGATTTTACATATTATTAAGGGTTTCTGATTTTCACTTAATAGTGAGTAAATAGAATTGGCTTTTTTAAGGTCACCGTTATGGCAACAACTAACTCGCGTACGCTTGCTCGGTTCATGCTTCTTCCTAGCGTAACATTGTTACTCGCTTGGATGATTGTTCCGCTGTGTATGACATTGTATTTTTCATTCATTGATTACAATTTATTGGTTCCTGGAGATAAAGAATTTGTAGGTTTTTTAAACTATGAGTTTTTTTTAACTGATCCGGCGTTTTTTGAATCTTTTTTTAACACGCTTTATTTAGTTACTGGCGTGTTACTCATTACCATTTGTGGTGGTATAGGTTTGGCTATTTTATTAGACCAAGCAATATGGGGACGTAATTACGTTCGTATAATGGTACTTGCGCCATTTTTTGTTATGCCAACGGTTTCAGCCTTAGTGTGGAAAAACATGCTTATGAACCCTGTAAATGGTTTGTTTGCTCACTTTGCAATTTGGTTAGGTTTTGAGCCAATAGACTTTTTTGCTCAAATGCCGTTATTTTCTATCATTATAATTGTGTCTTGGCAGTGGTTACCATTTGCAGCACTGATTTTGCTTACAGCAATTCAGTCACTAGACCGCGAACAATTAGAAGCCGCTGATTTAGATGGTGCTGGCCCATTTAGTAAGTTTTTCTATATTGTTTTACCTCATTTATCTCGCGCTGTGACTGCGGTGATATTAATTGAAACCATCTTTTTACTCTCTATATTTGCTGAAATATTGGTTACAACAAGCGGTGGGCCAGGTTATTCATCAACAAATATTACTTATTTAATTTATACCCAATCATTACTGCAATTTGATGTAGGTGGTGGTTCGGCAGGTGGCATAGTTGCCGTGATCATTGCAAATATAGTAGCAATATTTTTAATGCGCTTAATTGGCAAAAACTTGGAGGGGTAAAATGAGTATTAAAAATAACACACGTTCAACACTTATTTATACCATAGCGGCATGGACAGTCAGTTCAATGATTTTCTTCCCTATTTTATGGACGTTGATCACAAGTTTTAAAACAGAATCTGAGGCTATATCAGCTACACCCACTTTGTTTGCATTCGAGTGGACGCTAATAAATTACTCAGATGTATTATCACGCTCACCATACTTTACGCATTTTTGGAATTCGGTTGTTATTTCATTAGGGTCAAGTTTATTAGGTTTATTAATCGCTGTTCCGGCTGCATGGTCTATGGCTTTTGTTCAAAGTAAAAAAACAAAAAATTTACTAATGTGGATGCTTTCGACCAAAATGCTACCGCCGGTAGGGGTGCTAATACCTATTTACTTATTATTTCGCGACTTCGGTTTACTCGATACAAAACTAGGTTTAGTTATCGTCATGACCCTTATAAATTTACCAATTATGATCTGGATGCTTTATACCTACTTCAGAGAAATACCGGGTGAAATATTAGAAGCTTCACGCATGGATGGTGCAACGATTGGTGAAGAAATATTTCATGTATTACTGCCTATAGCCTTACCTGGCATTGCTTCAACATTATTATTAAATGTAATTTTAGCCTGGAACGAGGCATTTTGGACTTTAATATTAACCGCAGCAAATGCTGCTCCATTAACTGCATTTATAGCCAGTTATTCAAGCCCTGAAGGGTTATTTTACGCCAAATTATCGGCAGCATCTGCCATGGCCATTGTGCCAATTTTAATTCTTGGTTGGTTTAGTCAAAAACAATTAGTGCGCGGCTTAAGCTTTGGCGCAGTAAAGTAGGAGAACACACATGGGCAGCATCACACTAAAACAAGTCACTAAAAACTTTGACGACGTAAACGTTATTAAACCGTTAGATTTAGAAATTAAAGACGGTGAATTTATTGTTTTCGTTGGGCCATCAGGCTGTGGTAAATCAACATTACTACGCATGATTGCGGGGCTTGAAGACACAACAAGCGGAAATATTGAAATAGATGGGCAAGATGCAACACATACACCACCTGCTAAAAGAGGCTTAGCAATGGTGTTCCAATCTTATGCGTTGTACCCACATATGAGCGTTCGCAATAACATTGCTTTTCCACTTAAGCGCGCTAAAGTAAGCGCTGCAGAAATAGAAACTAAAATCGCTAACGCCGCTAAAATTCTTAATTTAACTGATTATCTAGATCGAAAACCAGGACAGCTATCAGGTGGTCAACGTCAACGAGTAGCAATAGGGCGCGCAATTGTTAGACAACCCTCTGCATTTTTATTCGATGAGCCACTATCAAATTTAGATGCTTCATTGCGTGTAAATATGCGTCTTGAAATTTCAGAGCTGTATAAAAGCTTAGCCACTACAATGATTTATGTAACTCACGACCAAGTTGAAGCAATGACAATGGCCGACAGAATTGCCGTATTTAATGGCGGTATTATCGAGCAAGTAGGTACTCCATTGGAGCTTTATCAACACCCAGTAAATAAATTTGTGGCGGGTTTTATTGGTTCACCAAAAATGAACTTTATTGATATTCCAAATGGTGACACTAATGGAGCGTCAAGCTTAGGTGTTCGTCCAGAGCACTTTATAATATCGCAAGATACAGGCACGTGGTCAGGTAAAGTAGGGGTAATTGAGCACTTAGGGTCTGAGAGCTTTTTACATGTAACACTTACAAATGGCAGCACAGTGACAGTAAAAGCTGACGGTGATTGCTCGCTCCAATACGGTGACTCTGTATTTTTAACTGCGCAAGAAAATAAAGTACACAGGTTTGATAAAAACGGGGTAACGATTAAAGCTAGCAACTAAGTTTGAAAGCAGTAGAGCCAATACCATATTTAGTCATAATTAACTTTAAGGTATTGGTTATTAGCTCATTATTGGCTTCGGCATTATATAAATAAATGATATATTTGCATTAAAGCATAAGTTTGAAGCCATTAATAATATCAAACACAAGTTACTCCTTAATTACAGAGGTTTAAGTGGCAAAATTATCGAACACAGAAATAAGAAAACTTGATGATGCAGCAAGAGCGGGGTGGTTATATTATGTCGCCGGCCAAACTCAAGACGAAATAGCGAAAAAGCTTAATGTATCTCGTCAGTCAGCACAGCGAATGGTTGCTTTATCAGTTAGCCAAGGCCTAATAAAAGTAAGACTCGATCACCCCATTGCCAAATGTATGGATTTAGCACAAAAATTAAAAAGCCGATTTGGTTTAGCATCATGTGAAGTGGTGCCAAGCGATCCTTCTGAACCATCATCTACAGTTGGACTTGCACAAGCTGGTGCCGCTGAGATACAGCGCCATTTGAAATCAGAAACGCCAAAAGTATTGGCAATGGGAACAGGTAGAGTTTTGCGTGCTATTGTTGATGAACTACCAATACTTGATTGCCCACAACATAAAATAGTGGCTATGTTAGGTAACATGGCGTTAGATGGTTCGGCTTCGCCTTACGATGTTGTAGTTAGAATGGCTGAACACACTAATGCAAAACATTATCCGATGCCATTGCCAGTTTTACCGCGCAGTATTGAAGAAAAAAACCAACTACATGCACAACATAATATAACTGCTAACCTGAAGCTTGCTAAAAATGCAGACGTAACTTTTGTTGGTATTGGTAGTTTAGGTGAAAAGTCACCATTACACATAGATGGTTTTGTTGACGCTAATGAGTTAAAAGAGCTTCAAGACTTAGGCGCCGTTGGCGAAATGATCAGCTGGGTTTATGATAAAAATGGTAAATTGCTAGATTGCACTGTAAACCAACGCGTTGCGAGTACGCCATTAGTAACAAATGAAAACAAACAAATTTATGCAATAGCTGCAGGTGAAGAAAAAGTGTTGGCTATACTAGGCGCTGTAAGATCAAATATGATTAGTGGTTTAATCACTAACGAATATACCGCAGAACGTTTACTCAGCATTGATTGAGTTATTTGAACATTGCATTGTGTATTACAAAATTTTATAGCGAACAAAACGACCTAATGTCCGATACCGTCTAGTATTGGACATAATAAGAGTGCATTCATGCGCTCTTATTAAACAACATTTAACTACCTATAATTTATATTATGTTAAATACAGTATTTTAATTACTTAGTAAGGTAAAGTGCTTATCTATTTAACGTATAAAACGCTCTATTTCACTATTATTTATTTTAAATCATGATTAACGGCATAAACTTATATCGCTAATCATGTAGATATTTTAATTACAGCCTAACTCACTTGCTAAACCAAATACGGATGATTCTATTGTTTGTGCCTGATTACTCGTTAAATTAGGTAAAACATTAATGCCAGTTCTACTTTCAACTTCATCAATACTTACTTGGGTATTACAAAAATTATCTCTGCGGCCAGCACTTTGCTGCATAATAAATGCTGATGCTTTAATGGTGTTACCAGATTGCTTCATTACAATTTTAAAATAACCACTTGGTATAGTATGGTTTTCATTTGCTCGTGGTAAATCTGCAAAGTAATATTCGTACATTGGACCAGTAACTACGTATAAGTTATTTCCATCATCAACATGATTTCTTACCGCTGTTTCAAGCCTAACCCATGGCCCTTGGTTTAATGCTGAAGATTGTGGTGTAATATTAGAAAGCAAATTTGTTAAACGCCAATCAGCTGTATTACTAAAAGATGCCAATGGAACCTGATGCCCCCGGTCAGTATTAATTGTTGCATATGCATCGGTATAGTCACTGGGTTCAAGCGTATAATGGGAATATAAATCAGGGTCTGATTTCCAACTCCTTGATCTTGATGGCCCGCTCATTGTATTGGGCGTTACTTGGTATGCTACCCAGTCTGCAAATTTTGTGTAACGGTTATTTTTTAAAGTATAAATACTACGTTCAATTGTTTTACCGTTGTTTAATCCTGTTGGACAACCTTCTAAGCAATTGGCAGCATTGGCAGCATTGGCAGTTGAAGCTAGTAATAAGCTTGTTAAGGTTAGTGATATATTTATAAATGATTTCATTGTTGTTTTACCCTGTATAAATGAGGATAAAAACCTAACAAGTTTATGTTACAGATATATTTAACTTTATACATATATTCAATAAGTTAATTGCATATATGCATATTTAGCACTTAAGTATTGTGTTTAATTGTTAATTTATTCGTTCTAGTTAATCGCTTAATAAAAAGGTAATAAACACCCTACCAATAGTTATTTATGCATTTTAAATAAATCCTAGGCATAAAAAAACGCTGGCAAATGCCTGCGTTTTATAATTTAATAAATAAGATTAATGAAGCGCCGCTGTAAATGGAATGCTTTTACAAATTTCAGCCTCAGCAACTAATAACTCTTCTAAACGCACGTCTACTTCTTCTTTGTCAAAGTATTCGTAGGCTAGCTCTACAAATAAGTTTTTGTGCTTTTCTTCTGATTTAGCAATGGCTACATAAAACTCTTTTTCTTTACCTTCAGGTAATGCTTGCGCAACTAATGAAAAACGTTCGTGCCCACGAGCTTCAATTACACCGCCAACTAGTAACCTATCCATTAAAAAGCCATCACGTCCGTGTCTAAATAAAGCACGAATTTGCTTTATGTACGGATCTTTTTGGTCATCACCCAGTGTTGTGTCGCGTTCAGTTAATAGCTTGAGTACTTGTTTAAAATGAATAAGCTCTTCAAGTGCTAAATCGGTCATTGCTTTTACAAGTTTACGCTTGTCTGGGTAATGAGAAAGCATTGAAATAGCCATACCTGATGCTTTTTTTTCAGCAGCCGCATGATCTTGCAAAAAGGTGTTAAAGTCGGCAAGTACAGCCTCGGTCCATTCAAATGGCGTTTGGTATTTTAATTCAAACATAATAAATACTACTTAAAAAATAATGCGGGAATTTTAACGTATTTGAAAATAAAAATCTCGCAATAGGTTTTAGTAAAGCAATGCTCTTAAGGCTTAATTTAGATAATTACAGTTGAGAGGTGTAAGGTAAATGTTTATCTATGCGCCCTTTTGCTGTCGACTCTATTTTTAACGGGTGTTTAATATCGTTCCATGCGGTGACTTTTCCGCCAATATTCATTTTATCAAAATCAGTTTTATCACTTTGTATGTTCAAAAAATCACATACTTTTTGATAACTCCCCGCCTTTGCAATATCAATCGATAAAAAGTCAGCTTGTCTTTTTTCAAAATAATACTGTGCAGCATTTAGGTGGCGCTTGTAACAGTCTGCTAAGTAACTATCATCACTAATGTTTTCGAGAGATAAATTAGAAAAAACATCAAAGTAACAACGTTTTATATGAATATTAAAACCGCCATCTGTACGTGTTAAATTAGTATGCATACGTGTGAGTAGTTGCCTAATGGATGGCAACCAAACATCAATTTCTCTTTCCAAATGTACAAACTTAGATCCTGGGTAATGCTTATCAAGCATTTTATAATCAGTAAATATGGGGGTGTCGGCAATAGCTTTTGCATGGTCAAAGCTAGCTTTTGTGTATGCTGTGTGTGCGGTGGGTAATCCTAATTCTAGTAGTGCGTGGCACACACTAGTTGTGCCAGTTCTCGGTAAGCCTATTACAAATATTTTAGTCATGTACTGTACTTTAATTAGCTATTACGAGTGAGTAATAATACAAACGCGCTTATTATCATAACCAGAAAAGTAGCTACAGTCCCTATTTGACGATACTTTAAGTTTTTTTCTACTATACCTAGGTTATGAAAAAATCGACCAATTAACAAAGATGCGCCTAAAAGGTGACAATAATGACTGGCTAGACCTTGGTATTCAGCTAAAAATAATAAAATAACGGCAAAAGGTACATATTCCATAAAGTTTGCATGTGCTCTAATTGCACGTTGTAAAACTGAATTACCGTTATCACCTAATGATATTTGCTCTGCTCTACGAACTTTTATGACATTAAAGCTTAAATAAATATAAAAAAAAGCGAGCAATGCAGCGTATGTTGAAATAATCACAGTGTGTTCCTATTAGTTTTTTTAAACGCATTAAGTATGCGCAGTGTTAAGCTGTGCAGATAATAACATATAAATTAACGGCTTTATCACAAGTTTAAAGTTCAACTATGATAAGGTGATAGCCATATTTTATACGCAATCATAGGGATTATATGTTTGTTCCTCGCAAAGTGGCCGATAGTTATCGTGAAATGATAAACAGCATTGGCTTTTACCCTTCTGTGCTTTCTGTTGGTTTTTTGTTTTTTGCCATCATTACAATGTCGGTTGAATATTTAGCCCCTGTTGAGCAGTTGAAGTCTTTTATCTCAGTGGTTTTGGTTGATAGCGCAGAAAATGCGCGAACAATTTTAAGTACGCTTGCAGGTAGTATTATCTCATTGACTGTATTTAGTTTTTCTATGGTTATGGTGGTTTTAAACTCGGCTAGCGCGAGTCTATCGCCTCGCGTTGTGCCCGGTTTAATTACTAGAAAGTCTCATCAAATGGTGCTCGGCTTTTACTTAGGCAGTATCATTTACTCTATTATCATGCTTATAAATATTAATAAGTTAGAAGGCGGCAGCACTGCAATTCCGTCTATAGGTGTTTTATTTGCTTTAATTTTTGGTTTGATTTCATTAGGGTTATTTGTATTTTTTATTCATTCTATTTCACGCGCTATCCAAGTTGATAATGTCCTCAATGGTTTGTTTAGCCAGACTAAAAAAGAAATTAAGGCGATCATCAAAAGACAAAAAGAGGCCCCTGTTAGTGAGTTTCCTGATTTTTCAACATGGCACTCCATAAGCAGTAAAACAGAGGGTTATTATAAGGGTGTGCAAACAGATAAACTGTGTGCAATTTTAAAAGAGCACGATATAAACTTATATATTTCTGTTAACCAAGGATATTTTACAGTAAAAGGTTATCCATTTTTAAAATGTAATGTCGATATAACCCACGATGAAGAACTTTTAGAAAAAATATTAGATTGCTTTATTTTTTATATAGAAGAGTACATTAGCGACCACTACCGCTATGGTTTAACACAAATATCTGAAATAGCAGTAAAAGCAATGAGCCCTGGCATTAACGATCCAGGTACCGCTGTTAAATCAATTGATATGCTGAGTATTTTACTGATTGAGCGCCTATCTCTTAACGATATAAATTATTCGTTTAAACACAGTGAAAAAAAACCGCTTTTATATTTACATGAAACCAGTTTTGATGAGTTACTCCATGATAACTTTTCGCCGCTTCGTCATTATGCAAAAGGTGACGCCTACGTAATGACGAATGTATTAGAAGCATTTAAAAATATTTTATTTGTTGCTCGCGATAATGAAAAAGCACGCGAAAGCTTATTTAATTATTTATTCGCTATTGTTGATGACATAAACATGAATGTGACTAACGAGTACGACAGGCGCGAAATTTGTAATATGTTAAATTCCATAACACGCATTAATGAACAACAAGGTAGTCAATTGGTGGCACATTTTGAGCACCACCAAAATAAATCCTACTCAATGTAATAAATAGCGTAACTAGATGCTGTTACCTTAATTTCTCCACTGTGATAAGCATCCGGGACATAATTACCGGGTGCACTATCCGCCATTACCATTTCTTTTGCACGCATATAGGGCTGAGTTTGAACATTAAGTGGGCTCAACGATGCGCTATATAGTCCTTTTAACGAAATATCAAAGTCGTCGCTTAATTCTTCAGCCGCTTTTTTAGCATCTTGTATTGCCATTTTTTGAGCTTTTTTATGAAGCTCGTTATAGTTGCTAGCTAAAAATTGGGTATTGTTAATTTGGTTTATGCCGTTATTAACCAAACTTTGTAATAACGTAGGGTATTTACTTATATCAGTAAGTTTGACCGTTAGAGTTCGGGTAATTTTGAAACCGATAAATTCTTGCTGTCCAGTTTGGCGATTGTATTGGGTATCGCGGTGTATATTAATTTGCCCTGCGTTAATGTCAGTGTCTTTAACGCCTAACGTTTTTACTAATTTGATGGCTTTTGCCATAGTGATATCGGCTTTGTTTTTTGCAGCTATTAGGTCTTTATTTACCTCAGTGATACCCACACTCATTTGTACATAATCAGGCATGGTGGTAAGTGTCGCTTGCCCTTTCACATATATGTGTGGTGCATCGGGTGTTGGGCTGGCAACGGCATTAAAACTAAGTATGCTTAATGCTATGGTGCTGCCGAGAAAAAGTTTTAGTGTGTTCATCATAGAATCCTTTTTGTTTTATACTAATTTGCTTAATTAAGTATGATCGCGGATTTGCATTAGCTCTATTAAAGAGCCTAATGGGTTAACAATAAATGAACAAGCATAAAAAAACAGGCAAGCGCCTTGTTTTTTGTTATGTGTTGTAACGCAGGGTTACATAAAATTACTTATACTACTTATACTACTTAAACGCTGCAACGTTTGTAGTTACGGTATTTTGGTAACCAATAATTTTTATCAATGGCTGCCCACAGAGCATCGTCAGAAATTTCCAATGCAACACCCTCTTCAATCGCTTTTTTAGCAATAGCAAATGCAATGCGTTTACTAAGCGTTTCAATTTCTGTTAATGCTGGTAATAAGCTGCCTTTTCCGCTGTTTGCTCGCGGTGAAGACTCAGCAAGCATTTCACTCGACACGCTAAGCATGGCATCTGTAATGCGTGTAGCCTTAGCTGCAATAACGCCTAAACCAATACCAGGGAAAATATAACTGTTGTTACACTGTGGAATTGGGAAAGTTTCACCATTATATTCAACGGGATCAAACGGGCTACCTGTTGCAACTAATGCTTTACCATCAGTCCATTTAATGACGTCTTCTGGGTGTGCTTCTACCTGTTTAGACGGGTTACTTAACGGGAAAATTATAGGTTGTTCACACGTTGAATGCATTGCACGAATAACTTGCTCTGTAAACAAACCCGGCTGACCCGATACACCAATAAGTATGTCTGGTTTTGCACAATGCATTACATCTAACAATGACGCGTATTCACCACTGTAAGTCCAATCATTTAGCGCGTCTGTTGGTTGCGCTAAAGCTTGTTGGAAGTCGCGTAGACCTTCCATGCCATTAGTTAACAGACCAAAACGGTCAACCATAAATACTTGGCTACGTGCTTGCTCTTCAGAGATACCTTCAAATACCATTTGGCTAATAATTTGCTCAGCAATACCACACCCCGCAGAGCCTGCACCAACAAATACAACTTTTTGTTGGCTAAGAGTTGAGCCTTTAACACGACACGCAGCTAATAAAGAGCCAACTGTTACTGATGCAGTGCCTTGAATGTCATCGTTAAAGCTACAAATTTCTTCACGATAGCGCTTAAGAAGCGGCATAGCATTAGGTTGTGCAAAGTCTTCAAATTGAAGCAATACATTTGGCCAACGGCGTTTGACCGCTTTAATAAATAGATCTAAAAACTCATCGTACTCGTCTTGAGCTATACGTTTATGGCGTGCGCCCATATACATAGGGTCATTTAAAAGCTTTTCGTTGTTGGTCCCTACGTCAAGCATAACTGGCAATGTATATGCTGGGCTTATGCCACCACACGCGGTGTACAATGACAATTTACCAATAGGAATACCCATGCCACCAATACCTTGGTCGCCTAGTCCTAATATACGTTCACCATCGGTCACAACAATGACTTTTACTTTACCCTTTGTGGCATTACGTAAAATGTCGTCAATTTGGTAACGGTCTTCGTACGAAATAAACAAGCCACGTGCGCTGCGGTAAATATCCGAAAACTTTTCACAGGCATCACCCACCGTAGGGGTGTAAATAATTGGCATCATTTCTTCAAGATGATCGCGCACTAAGCGGTAATAAAGCGTTTCGTTGTTATCTTGAATGGCACGTAAATAAATGTGCTTATTTAAATTGTCGGTAAAACTTGAGTATTGCTGATAACAACGTTCAACTTGCTCTTCGATGGTTTCAAAGCGTGGAGGAAGTAAACCTGCAAGGTTAAAATTTTCGCGCTCTTTTTTACTAAACGCACTGCCCTTGTTTAGTAATGGCGTTTCAATAAGGCCAGGGCCAGAGTGATGAATATATAAGTAATTAGGATCAGTATTTGTTGTCATATTTCCAGGCTTTAATGGAGTCTTAAGTTATGATCTGTCATTATCAATGCTCAGAATTTAAATGCAATGAACATAGTACTTGTCAGACCATTGAGAATACAAACACGCACATAGGTCGTGTTTGTATTATACATAATTTAAAATTTGAAAGTGGCGTTATTGTTAGTTAAATCAGACAACGCAACACCTTCACGGCGCGGATCGGCTGCGCCATACAGCTTATTATTTTTCACTTCTACACCATGTAAACCTGAATTTAGGTCTAACACACGCACTTTATGACCACGTGAAGTGAGTGCTGGTGCAAGTGATTCAATAACGGTGCCTTTTTCAAGGCTGGTGTAATCATTACGATTAGTAGTACGCGGCAGGTTAATAGCTTCTTGCACCGATAAATTCCAGTCTAAAACGCCAACAACTACTTGAGCGACGTAGTCAATAATGCGGCTACCACCAGGAGATCCTACAACTAAACGTAAGCTACCATCTTCATTAAAAACCATAACCGGTGACATAGAACTGCGCGGGCGTTTTCCTGGCTCTACACGATTAGCAACTAACTTACCGTTTTTACGAGGAGAAAGTGAGAAATCGGTTAACTGATTATTTAAAATATAACCATTAACCATAACAGTAGAACCAAATGCCATTTCTATTGAGCTGGTCATTGATACTGCATTACCAAAGCTATCAACAATAGAGACATGCGATGTTGAAGGGAGTTCATACGAATCATCTTGTGCATAACTTAAGTAGTTAACGGGGTCGCCGGCAACTGCATGCTGATCTTTTTCGGTTATGAGTGTTGCACGTGATTTAATGTAGCTTTTGTTTAATAGCGCTTGAGTTGGTACCTCAGTAAAATCTGGGTCTCCCATGTATACATTTCTATCGGCAAAGGCAATACGCGACGCTTGGCTGAAGTAGTGAATTGCTTGTTCGCTGTTAGGCTTTAAGGCAGAAATATTTGTATGCTCTAGTAACCCTAGTATTTGTAAAACAGCCACACCGCCACTACTTGGTGGTGCCATAGAACATACGTTATAAACACGGTATTTTATACAAACAGCATCGCGTTCTTTGCTTTTGTATTGTGCAAGGTCTTGCTGAGATAATTTACCGGGTGCAATTTTTGAATTTTGTACCGCACTTACCATTTTTTTTGCGTTTTCACCTTTATAAAACGCATCAATGCCTTCATTAGCTATGGCTTTGTATAAATCAG
The DNA here is from genome assembly GCF_000241365.1 of Pseudoalteromonas sp. BSi20480. Classification (NCBI taxonomy): domain Bacteria; kingdom Pseudomonadati; phylum Pseudomonadota; class Gammaproteobacteria; order Alteromonadales; family Pseudoalteromonadaceae; genus Pseudoalteromonas; species Pseudoalteromonas sp. BSi20480. Next base: position 18,225 of record NZ_BADX01000173.1, read on the forward strand.
CAAGCGGCTGGTTTTTTTTAACGGTACCGGCCTCAATGAGTTTACCATTTGGGTAAAAGTATTCATTTATAACTGGCATACTCATAACACCTGGATTTAGCTGGCGAGCTAACAAACCATGTAATCGAGGCGATACAACAAACCCTTGTTCAGCAAGTTCAATAGCCGGTTTAAATACCTGTTCCCAAGGTAATAGACCATAGTGCTTATGCGCATTTGCAAAGGCATGTAGAACACCAGGTACACCTACAGAACGACCGCCTACAACGGCTTCAATCCATTTGACCGCTTTGCCATGCTTATTTAAAAATAAATTTTCATTCGCATTTTTAGGGGCCGTTTCTCTTCCATCAAAGCTGGTTAACTTATTATTTGCTTTGTTGTAGTACATCATAAATGTACCGCCACCAATACCCGATGACTGAGGCTCAACAAGTGTTAAAACAAGTTGAGTGGCTATTGCTGCATCAACTGCACTGCCGCCTTTTGCTAATATTTGCTGTCCCGCTTGAGATGCATACGAATTTGCCGCGGCAACCATGTATTTGTCACCTACAACAATCTGCTTAGAACTAATTGATGTGGTAGCTTCAGGTTCGCGAACTTCTAATTTTGTGGGTTCTTTTGACAGCACCGGCAAAGAGAGTACACCTAAGCCGATAGCAAATAATGAGTTAAGTTTAAAATGCATAAAAAATACTAAAAACACTTAATTACAATAGGTAATTGGCATCTTAAAGTTAAACGTGCACAATATGCAAAAATTAATACTAAAAAATACAATAAAATGCTTAATTTACCTATACAGCCTCGTTATATTTTACCACCTTTATTATTGATACTTTTTAGCACTATTTTTGCTGCATTTGATTTAAATAATTTACTAGAATTTAACCGAACATTAGTTAACAAAGGTGAGCTTTGGCGTATTTTTACTAGCCAATTTGTACACGCAAATTGGGCCCATTTGGGGTTAAATATAAGCGGGATCTTTTTAATTTGGTTATTGCATGGTGAGTATACTACCACTACCCGGTACTTTCTAAATACAATCACTTTAGCGCTTTGGTGCGGTTTAGGCGTGTATTTTTATTGCCCAGACATACATATCTATACAGGTTTAAGCGCGCTGTTACACGGTGTTATTATTTGGGGCGCAGTAAAAGATATTACACAAGGGCTTAAATCGGGGTATTTATTATTCATCGGTGTGTGGGTAAAAATAGCATATGAGCAATTGAGTGGTCCAAGTGCTGATATTGGCGAGCTTATTAATTCGACCGTTGCAATAGATGCTCATTTAATTGGTGCTATTGGTGGATCATTGTTAGGCATCGAGCTTGTTATTAAATATTATAAAAATAGAGCCAAAGGTTAAATAAAAACGCCACTTTAACCAAAGTGGCGTTTTACATAGTTTATTTAAAGGGTGTCTTTAAATAGTTTATAAATACGGCGGTATTCATCTAACCAACTTGACGGTTGCACAAAACCATGTGGTTCAACTGGGAAGATAGCCGTTTCAAAGTTTTCTTTTTCAAGCTCAATTAAACGCTGAACTAAGCGTACTGAGTCTTGAAAAAATACGTTATCGTCTACCATTGGTGCATTGATCAACAGTGGCTTATTTAAACCTTCTGCAAAGTAAATAGGTGAGCTACGCTCGTATGCAATCGGATCTACATCTGGATGGTTTAAAATATTGCCAGTATAAGCAGTATTGTAGTGTGCCCAATCAGTTACCGGGCGAAGTGCTGCACCTGATTGAAACAATTCTGGTGCAGTAAATAATGCCATAAAGGTCATAAAGCCACCATAAGAACCACCGTAGGTGCCTACTGCTTGCGTGTCGACGTTAGCATTTTCAGCCATCCATTTAACACCATCAGCTAAATCTTGCGTTTCTGGTGTGCCCATTTGACGATAAATAGCTGTACGCCAGTCGCGGCCATACCCTTTAGATGCACGGTAGTCCATATCCATTACCACGTAACCTTCATCAGCCAATAATGAATGAAACATAAACTCTCTAAAGTACACAGACCAACCCATATGTGAGTTTTGTAAATAACCTGCACCGTGATTAAAAATAACTGCTTTACGTGTTTTACCACCTTCGCCCTCTACGTAATCAGCTGGGTAGTATACCTTGGCATATATTGGCGCATCAGTATGGCTAGACGGCACTGCAACTATTTTTGGTGCAGTTAATTTTTTAGATAAAAAAGTGCTTGATACTGTATTAGTTAAACGTGTTGGCGTTGCATTTGCTTTAGCATCCGCAATATATAGCTCGCTAGGCATAGTAATTTTTGAATGAACAAGCAGTAATTTTTCTTCATCAGGACTTAACGTGTAGTCGGTCATGCCATTTAGATCAGTAATTTTTTCACTTTTAGCTGTTTGTGGATCTACACGGAAAATTTCGTATAGACCAGGGTGTTCAACATTAGCTTTGTAATAAATAGCAGAATCATCGCTTGTAACTGTTGGGTTTGATACCTCAAACTCACCCTGAGTTAACGCAACGGCGTTACCGTTTAATGGTTTTTTATAAAGCTGGCTGTACCCAGACTCTTCTGAAAGGTAATAAAGCGTGTTTGCGTTATTCAACCAGCCAAAATTATTAAATGCATAAGCGATCCATGCGTCGTCATGTAAACGATGCTGCGACACCAGTTTATTGTTTTCAAAATCTACGGTCGCAATCCAGCGATCTTTGTTGTCCCACGCTTCAAGCATAATAGCAACTTGCGAACCATCGTTATTCCAAACTATTGGGCTTTGTCCTAATCCCCAATTTGTGATCAAATTAATAGCGCGTGGTGAGTTCTTTGATTCGTAGGTTTTACCTAATCGTGCATAATTTTCTTGCTTTACACTTGCTAATACATCTTCATCAAAACCTGGCAGCGAATCAAACGCTAGTGTGTTTTGTGTCTTATCATTTAAATTAATATATATAACTTGCGATGTTTCTTCTTTTGCATCAGCTATGCGACGGCGAACTTTTTTAGGTGCTATGGTGGCGTCGTCAGTCACATAATGTGGCATTATATCGGTGTCACTTCGCCAACTTGATTGTTTTTTTACGACAACTAGTAACGCATCTCCATTGGGTGAAAGTTCTACGTTATCAACTTTATTATCTTTGCCTAAATAATAACTTGTATTTGCTACAGAGCTATTTAGTTCGTTTATTTGCGCGTTACGTGCGTGTTGGTCTTTTTTATTTTTGTGTTCAAGAGCAATGTATTCAATAAGCTTATGCTGCTCTTTTGCAATGTACGAACTTGGCTCGCTAATTCCTTTTGGTTTATCAGCAAGTTTTAAGTTAGCAATTTCTTGTGTTAACCCCGTTACTAAATCAACTTTAAAAAATATATTTCCTTGGCGATAAGCCAATGTACCATCGTTTAAAAACTGCGGATTAGATTCGTTAGCTGTGCTATGGGTTATTTGGCGCAGTGTGTTAGTTTTAATATTTTTTACAAACACATTGCCTTTAAAAACGTAGGCTTGCAGAGCTTTGTCGTTTGAATAAACCGCGTTTCTAGCACCCAGTGTATGTAGTTTATTTAATGCTATTTGTTCTGCGGTTTGTGACGTTACAGACTGGCTAAATAAGTCACGTAATGTGCTACCTTGTTGCTTTTGAGAATAAATAATTGTTGCTGAATCAGCAGCCCAAAAGGCATTTTGTGGTTGGTTGCCTATCCAATCAGGATCGGCCATTGCTTGTTTTAAAGTTATTTTTTTTGAACCAACATCGGCAGGTGTACTAACCACCGCTTCAACTTTGTTTTTTTCCAAAACATTATTTGTAGAGGCTGTGTTTGCAGTTGCACTACAACCCGCAAGCATTACGCTTGAGGCAACAGCTAATGCTACTAACGTTTTAGATGAAGAAAAATTAAAAATCATAGTGCTTCTATACCGTTATTATAATTAACGGGTATTTAAGCAGAAGCACTAAAGTTAATGCAATTTTTTAAGATAAATAGCCATTTAACAGGGTAAAGCTCAGTTTACTTAAGCCTTAATTATTTAATCACTAAATCTAACCATACTAGGCGATGATCGCTTGATGCACTTCTATCTTTAATTAAGCGATATTGTTCGTCTGATTTAACTGGCCAAAATACCCCACCTTCTTTAATATCTAAACCGTAAGTTGATGGCAATACATAGTCTACTCGTGCTTGCCAATTGGCAGTAAAGTGTTGTGCATAGGCAAGTTCATATTGCTGTTTAGCGCCTGCACTTTTAGGTACAAACTGTGCATTAATTAATGGATTTTTTAGCAATTGATCTGTTGTTTCTAAACGCGCTTTATCACCTTCTGGTGCTGCGTTTAAATCCCCTAAAATAACAAAACGTGACTGAGCATCTAGCCCACCTTTGTTGCCATTATCATCATATAGGTACTCTGCATTGGCTACGTAGTCAGCAATTAATCTAATTTCGTCATGATTACGTTTACCATTTCTATCTTCTTCGCCGTCAAACACAGGAGGCGTAGGGTGAGACGCCAATATATGCACTGCTTTATTATCAATAACAACGGGTACATCCCAAAACGATTTAGAACTTAACCTAAGAGCTTGCCACTCTTTAGCGTTATACCAATTCTCGCCTGTTTTTGGCATTAACGGCATTTTTGCATTAGGCATATCTTTGTATTTAAAAGTTTGAAGCGTTCTGATTTTGTCAAAATCAATTGGGTATTTCGATAATATGGCCATACTATAATGCCCTTCAAAAAAGCCAAAGCCTTGGGCATCACCCATTACTTTATTTTTTTTACCATCGTTATCTAGGTCAAACTCAGTCGCAAGTCCAGTATTGACGGGGGCTATATAAGAATAAGGATAATCTATGGCTTTTTGCTTGTTTTGGCTTACGGCTAAGTAATGCGTTTTAAAGTAATCAATACCTTGCTCTTTAGGAACAAAATCAAATTCGTTCAGTAAAATAATATCAGGGCGAACGCGCTGAATAATTTCTGCAATATTTTTAATCTGTTGTGTGTTTGAGGTAAGCGCGTTGACTAAGGCATCACTTTTAATAGGCTCGCCTTTGGCGGTGTAATTTGTGGCATCCATACTTACATTAAACGTTGCAACACGAATTGTATCGGTTGCGTACGCATTGAGACTCAATGAAGCAGCTGTTAGCAACGCACCAAACGTTAGATCAAATTTCATTTAATTATCCTACTTATAGAAAAGCAATTTTGATTATTTAATAATGTAACCTGTTTTTGTTTTTTCAAGCAAAAAAAGCCGTAGTTTACTCGGCTTTTATTATTTCATTTTTTATTCGTATAGTTTTGAACTAGTCGGACAGTAACTGCTTCTAAGATCTGCTCAATCCCTAAATAACATCCATGTGCAAAACAGTAAGAAGGCTTCCCTAATCATAACCTACTGGACCATAAAGCTTTAGCCATTCAAAAAACCAACCCTAACTTAGAATAAGCTTTTCTGCCGTTTTTAAAATTCCCGGGTAATCGTGTTCTGGTAAATAATCAGTTAATTGGCTTAACTTATCTGACAGGTCATTCATATTATGAGCCGATACATTTATATGACCCATTTTACGACCTGGCTTCGCCGTTTTACCGTACCAATGACTTGTCACGTCGGGTAATGTAAGTACCTCAGCAGGGATACTTGCTTGTCCGAGTACATTGATCATAGCCGTAATATGTTTAAGCTCAGTATTACCAAGTGGTAAACCTGCAACGGCACGCATATGATTTTCAAATTGCGAACAATGGCAACCTTGCTGAGTCCAATGACCTGAATTATGTACACGCGGTGCAATTTCATTAACTAATAGCGTGCCCATTACATCAAAAAACTCAATGGCCAATACACCTACATAGTTAAGTTCGTTTGCAATTTTTGTAAATGCATCGTTTGCTTGAGCTTCAACATTTTGGTTATTTTTACCCGCAACCGACAGTGTTAACACACCGTTGGTGTGCTCGTTTTCTGTTAATGGGTAAATTGCAACATTACCGTGATTATCTCGTGCGCCAATAATCGACACTTCTCGGTCAAACGGGATCATTTTTTCAGCAATAATAGTATGCGGTGCATCTTGTGTTCCCGATGCTATAAACTCAGCCATTTCAGACCAAATTTCATCAATTTGATCATCAGATTTTAAACGCCACTGCCCTTTACCATCGTACCCTGCTTGGCAGGTTTTTATAACAAGTGGCTTACCCAGGTTTTTAGCGGCCAACTCCAAATGTACTTTTTCTGTAATTAACTGATAAGGCGCGCATTCAACACCGGTTTTGTTAAGTAACGCTTTTTCTAGTGCTCTATCGCCACCCGTTTTAATCGCGGCTTTACCCGGATAAAACTTATTACTGTTGCAACATAGCGTTAATACATCATCAGGAATATGCTCAAATTCTGCCGTGATTGCATCAGCGTCGCTAATAGCTTGTTCAAGTGTAGTTGTGTAAATCTCACCCGTTAGCGGGTGCTTAATTTGTTTAGTTCCCACATCGTAGGCAACTACATTCAAATTAAGCGGTGCGCCTGCAAGGCTCATCATACGTGCAAGTTGTCCGGCACCTAAAATTAAAATATTCATTGTTACTCTGCAGGGTTTGGGTTGGCTAATATTGTGTCTGTTTGATTTTTACGAAACGCTTCGATTTTTTCAAAAATGTCGGGGTTATGGCACCCTAAAATTTGTGCGGCTAATAAGCCTGCGTTTGCAGCACCTGGTTCACCAATTGCTAAGGTACCTACTGCTACCCCTTTTGGCATTTGGCAAATTGACAATAGAGAATCAACACCATTTAATGCCTTTGATTTCACAGGAACGCCTAAAACAGGAACAGATGTAAAAGCCGCTGCCATACCCGGTAAATGGGCTGCGCCACCTGCGCCCGCAATAATAACTTTAATTCCACGTTCTGCAGCAGAGCTTGCATAATCAGCAAGTAATTGAGGAGTGCGGTGTGCAGATACAACTTTGGTTTCGTACTTAATACCAAACTGCTCTAGCATCAGTGCAGCGTGTTCCATGGTTGGCCAATCTGACTTAGAACCCATAATAATGCCAACAGTCATAAATACTCCTCAGTAATGTATTTTAAAATAGCGGACTTATGTCCGGTTTTAGGCGGGTATTATACCCAAACACGTTTAATTTGCGAGGTTCGAATGGTATTAAATGAAGATTAAAGGCTAATTTTTTATAAATAATTAACACGCAACAAAAACAAAAAAAGCCATGTTAAACATGGCTTTTTGTAAATCTGAAATTACAACGTAATTACGCTTCTTTACTTGCTAGGTACTCAGAGTAATTACCTCTAAAGTCGATTATTTTACCGTCTTTAATTTCCCATATACGGGTTGCAACAGAAGAAACAAACTGGCGGTCATGCGATACAAAAAGTAAAGTGCCTTCGTATGCTTCAAGCGCTAAGTTTAGTGCTTCAATCGATTCCATATCCATGTGGTTGGTTGGCTCATCCATTAAAAGTATGTTTGGTTTATGCATCATAATTTTGCCAAACAACATACGGCCTTGCTCACCACCTGATATTACTTTTACCGACTTTTTAATATCGTTCTGTGAAAACAACATACGTCCTAAGAAACTACGAACAACTTGTTCATCGTCGCCTTCTTGCTGCCATTGCTCCATCCACTCAAACAAGTTCATGTCTTTTTCGAATTCGTCAGCGTGGTCTTGCGCATAGTAGCCAATGTTAGCGTTTTCAGACCACTTAAATTCACCTGCCTTTGGTGCAAGTTTACCTGCTAACGTGTTAAGTAACGTTGTTTTACCTACGCCGTTTTCACCAATTATGGCAATACGTTCGCCAACTTCTACTAAACCTTCAAGGCCTGAGAATAAAGTATTGTCTTCAAAACCTTGGCTGATACTTGTCATTTCTAGCGCGTTACGGAACAGCTGTTTTTCTTGGTCAAAACGAATAAACGGTGTTTGACGAGATGATGCTTTTACTTCGTCTAACTGAATTTTATCGATACGCTTAGCACGCGATGTGGCTTGCTTAGCTTTTGAAGCATTCGCCGAGAAGCGTGATACAAACTGCTGGAGCTCGGCAATTTGACTTTTCTTCTTTGCATTTTCACTTAATAGGCGTTCACGTGCTTGCGTTGCTGCAAACATGTATTCGTCGTAGTTACCAGGATAAATGCGTAGCTCACCGTAATCTATGTCGGCCATGTGTGTACACACAGAGTTTAAGAAGTGACGGTCATGCGAGATGATGATCATAGTACAATCGCGCTGATTCAATACATCTTCTAACCACTTGATGGTGTAAATGTCCAAGTTATTGGTAGGCTCATCAAGTAGCATAATATCAGGGTCAGAAAACAGAACCTGTGCAAGTAACACTCGCAGTTTAAAACCCGGTGCAATTTCAGACATAGGACCATAGTGCTGCTCAGTAGCAATACCAACACCTAATAAAAGCTCACCCGCTTTAGACTCGGCTGAGTAACCATCCATTTCAGCAAATTCAGTTTCAAGATCGGCTACTTTCATACCGTCTTCTTCACTCATTTCAGGTAAAGAATAAATACGATCACGTTCTTGTTTAATAGCCCATAACTCTTTGTGACCCATGATCACAGTATCAATTACAGAGTATTCTTCGTAAGCAAACTGGTCTTGATTTAGTTTAGCAACACGCTCATTTGGATCAGTGCTTACGTTACCCGAAGATGGCTCCAGTTCACCACTGAGTATTTTCATAAATGTTGATTTACCACAACCATTTGCACCAATTAAACCGTAACGGTTTCCTTCGCCAAATTTTGCTGAGATATTTTCAAATAACGGTTTAGCACCAAATTGCATGGTGATGTTAGCTGTACTAATAATAGCGCTACCCTCCAAGGGAGACAGGATGTATTTAAATTGCGCGCAGTTTAAACCAAAATGGCCTATTTTTCTATCACAAATCAAACTTACCAAGCACCAAAACTTAATGATTAAGAGTATAGATTTCTTATTTTATTTTCGTATTTACCTTATGGTTAATATTAAATTTAAGGCTTAAAAGCCATGCTCATATAAATTTTTAAAAATTAAGTAAGGTTATGCTATTTAATTGAAAAACATAAGAATTAGAGTTTTTATACTAGAAACATAATTAATAGCTAACTTGAAAAATCATCACAATAATTAAATGTTTTTAAGGTTGTAAATTTTCAAACTACTTGTGTATTTACTATAAAAATACACATTCATAACAACTTAAAAACACAATTAACTCAGCGTGAATGTCTACCTATTATGTATAAAATTTCGATGATGTTTTTTCACTTTTGACAAACAAAAGTGTTTGCTAGTGTGCCCTGCACTTATGATTGACCACATCGCAAACAAGGAAACACACAATGAAATTGAAACTAACATCAATGCTAATAGCAATAATGGTTAGCCCTTCAGTATTCTCTGAAGTAAACATATACACGGACGAACGCAATTCAATGAGTGTAGGTGGTTTTATAGACGTAAGGTAATAAATACGCAAAACCAAACTGAAGTCGTGAACGGTACATCACGTATAAATTTTAAAATTGACCGAAAACTTAAGCAAGGCTGGAAAGCCCTAGGACTAGTTGAATGGGGTGTAAACCCTGTAGGTAGTAGCGATATTATTTACAACAATCGCTTTGAATCAATTCAGGATGAATTTTTATATAACCGTTTAGGTTATGCCGGCCTTTCGCATGATAAATACGGCCAAATTACAATTGGTAAGCAATGGGGTGCATGGTACGACGTTGTTTATGGCACAAATAACAGCTTTGTATGGGATGGTAATGCAGCGGGTGTTTATACCTATAATAAAGACGATGGCGCAGTAAACGGTACGGGCCGAGGCGATAAACTTATTCAATATCGTAGTAGCTACAATGACTTAAGTTTTACACTGCAAGCACAGCTCAAAAACAGCGAGTTTTATACCTGTGACGTTAGTGACATTACAGAACAAGAATGCGAAACGCTTTGGAATGCAGGCAATACAGCTGCCCAACAAGTAGAATTTAACTACACCTTTGGTGCTTCGGTTACTTATACCCCTACTGACATGTTAACGCTTACAGCCGGTGTAAACCGAGGCGAGTTTGATTTAACTTACGGTGATGGCACCACACAAAATGTTGAAGACCTAATATATGGTGCAGGCATTATGTGGGGTCGCGTCGATCAAAAAGGTCTTTATTTTGCAGCTAATATTAATAAAAACAAAAATCATGACACAGATAATCTGGGTCGCTTAATTAAAGACGGAATAGGTATAGAAACATTTGCATCGTACCGCTTTGATAACGATGTTCGCCCTTTTATTGCCTACAACGTATTTGATGCAGGCGATGATTACGTTATTCAGCCAAACTTTAATACCGATCCGAACGATGTATTTAAACGTCAATTTACTGTTATTGGTGTTCATTATTTAATTGACGAAGACACAATTGCGTATATAGAAGCACGTAAAGATTTTAGTGACTTTGAAAGCAATGATAAAGATCAGCAAGCTCAAATGGAACTATCGGAAGATGACGGCATTGCATTTGGATTTAGATATCAATTGTAGAAAGCAATTACCCTTTCGCGGTCTAGTGACTTAGGGCGCTCTGCCCTAACCTCACTCTTGCTTATTATCTTCATATACAATCACCTGCTAAGATTACCTTTTACCATATATTGTATGATGTGTTCTTTGCTGGATTTACATAAAGTTACTTAAAGCAAATCTGAATATATATTTTGTAGGCTGTTTACAACGTTTGGTTTAGCAACATATTAAGGCCCTTTATTTAAAAACTTTTGATATCCACCTAACGCATCTGCAACACTTAGTCTTGGATTATCGTTATGTTCCGCATTGGGATTAATAATAGATTCCCACTTTAAGTGCTCGTTAGGGCTGGCCTTTAATGCTTGTTCTAAATTACTATACGCCTCTAACATAAGTGGATGCTCTTCCTCACCTACCGATAAAAACAAATACGTTGGCTTTTTAAACATTTTATTCGACGCCTTTAAAAACGAGTCAACTTTGTTTACTACCGTCATATCGTCATACCAGGCGGCAGGACTAAATGCAAAATAGCCATTAAAGAGATCCGGTTTAGCATGAAGCGTATAAAGCACAAAACTGCCACCAGCAGAAAACCCACTTAAAATACGGTTATTGTTTAATTTAAATCGATTAGTCAAATAAGGTAATAATTCTAATTCTATAAACTGTAAAAACTTATCTGCTTCTCCGTTGGGTTCTATATTGTTTGTTGCAGGCGCTTGGGTATTAACGTCTTGGCGAGCATAAGGAGGTACCAAATCACGATTTCGAGTAGCCGTAAAAAACAAGTTAGGGATTGATACCAATATAGCTTGTTCGGCCTGTCCTTTGTTTGAGAAAGACGCTAATGTTTCATTCCACGTATCTAGGTTAAAGTTACCATCGGTTTTTATTATTAACGAATAAACTTTATTGGTATCGTAGTTAACGGGTAGCCTAATAAATACCTTACGCGATTCATTTAAAATTTTTGAATCAAGTGTAATGTCTGTATAAGCCGATACATAATGATTGTAGTAGCGGCCGCCTAAAATAAGTAAGCTTAACGTAATGACAGCTAATACGAGGTTAATTAGATAGTTTTTATTAATTTTTAACGACATGTATCTCTCTTTTTACTAATTATTTTTAAGACTACAAAACCAAATATTTTCGTTATTAGTAAACCCTAGTCCCTCAAGCAACTTGCACGAAGCTGTATTAGCTTTGTTAACCTCTGCGTAAAGCATTATTAACTCGTAATGCATAACAAGCTTTGGGATTAAAGTTTTCAGCGTTTCTTTCATGTAGCCTTGTTGCCAAAATTCAGGATCTAATTCAAAACCCAAAAATGCGGTTCTTGCTTCTTTATTAATTTTATACAGACCACAACTACCTATTACTTTATTGAGGGTATTCTGGGTAATCGTAAAGCGTATAACCTCTCCCTCATAATAGCCGCTAATATCATTTTGTATTAATTGTTTGATATCACTTTTGCTAATGGGTGTTGTGTAGTCATTAAACTGGCTAACAAGAGGATTATTTAAAATAGCATGTAAACTAGTTACATCTTTATGAGATATTAAACGCAGCGATATACGAGGCGTATTTATTTTTTCAAACATGATTTAAATACAGGGCAAATAGCACTTTATGAACCTGCATTATTAACTTACCATAGTGCATTAACAAGCATTATATAACGAGCACACAAGTATGAGTGACGAATTTAAAGTAATACAACCTACCACAACAGTGTATTGTCCTAAGCGCGGCGAGGGCTGGACCCTAACCGGCATTACTAATATAAATGAGTTTACCTCAGTCATGTTTGATGGCACACGTTACACGCTTCCCGCTCGCGAAATAGTAGAAGAGCTACTCCCTAACCAGCTAGCTCGAGAACAAAATAAGTAACGCCCCATCAATAAAAAAGGCTGCAGTTATGCAGCCTTTTTTATAATTTACGCCAATTTAAAATGTATCGTCTTCACTGTATACATTTACCTTTAGCTCGCCGTCGTCTTCAAATACAACAAACGAAATAGGCTTACAGCATACTTGGCAGTCTTCTATGTATTGTTCATCAATATCTGCAGCATCTAGTAATACCTCTATAACTTCACCGCAATACGGGCAGCTAATTGATTCCTCAGTTAATTGGTTCATCTAACACCAGGTAAATTACATCATCAATGAATTAACCTTAATCAACACGGTTAAACTTTTCAACTGCGTTTTTAGTGGAATACATAGTATTAAAATATAAATTAGACACTTTTGACCAAAACCAAATTTGTTAGATAAAAATATGAAATACCTTTTGTACTTGATAGGTCTAATTAAACGTATAGTTAAATTAATTATAAAGGTGGATATTTTTATGAAAAAAACACTCTCATTAACGTTAGCGTCTACCCTCGTTTTATTTAGCACACTCTCTTACGCAGAAGAGACAAAAAAAAGCAGTGCTTGCAGGGGGTTGCTTTTGGTGTATGGAATCAGACTTTGAGAAACTTGAAGGCGTAACCGACGTAATATCTGGCTTTACGGGGGGTAAAATTAAAAACCCTACATATAATGGTAATCATAAAGGACACTATGAAGCGGTTGAAATTACCTATAAACCTAGCATTGTAAGCTATCAAGACATACTCAATCATTATTGGGTTAATATTGACCCTTTTGATCCGAAAGGCCAATTTTGCGACAAAGGCCCCAGTTATCGCAGTGCTATATTTGTTGCTAATGAAGAAGAACGTAAATTAGCAGAGCAATCCAAACAACGTGTTATTAAAGAGTTTCCTAGTCAAACCGTTGTTACGCCAATTTTAAATACAACGGTGTTCTACCCTATCAAAGGAAAAGAAAGTTACCATCAAGATTACTACAAAAATAACCCTATCCGTTATAACACTTATCGCTGGCGATGCGGACGAGACAGTCGCCTAGAAGATATTTGGGGCGACAGAGTTACGCATTAAAATTAAAGGCTGCATTTAATGCAGCCTTTTTAACGCTTAAAAAGGCATTAAACGATGCTATTATTAATTTTTTATTAATACTGTTTATTTTATTGTCCAGTTTATTAATATTTAACTCTACAATAAACTTAACTCCTAGATTGTTAAACCTGTATTAAATAACTGGAGTTACATCGTATGAAAACCAAACAATTACAATTAGCCCGTGCTCTAGATTTACCAACACGCCAAGAAATGTTAAACCGTGATCACTCGGTACAGCAGTTTTGGGCAAGCAACGACGACCTAATTTCAGACGCGTGGAAAGAATGGGAAGCAAGCGAAGTTGACGCGTCTACCTTTACGCTAGACGATTCGTTACTCGATAAAAATTTACGCGAAGCCATACAACAAGCATGGGAAAATCCATCTAAAGAGCATTTAGTAAAAGCGCTTTTAGAGGAAGTGGCACCTGATGTGTTTCAGTTTCAATTTTTTGATCCTGAGCGCCTAACCGTTTTACGTGGCTACCTTGATCAAGTATGGGACTCTAACATCCCAATGCGCCCACCGTACGGTATTGTATTAAACCGCCGCGGCGTTATGCTCGATAAACGATCAGAAGGCTATTTAGCAGCCCCTAGTTTTCAAACATTTTATAACGAAATGCTAAACACCTATATGCGCCCTATAGCGCGTTTATTATTTCCTGAAATTACAGGTTACGACACGCAAACATTTGGTTTTTCTATTTACTACGACCCAAGTACAGATGCGTCTATTCGCCCACATACTGATGCATCAGCGGTAACGTTAAATATTAATTTAAATTTACCGGGTGAGGAGTTTACCGGTTCTGAGCTTGATTTTTACGACCTAGTTACAGGTAAAGTAACTCAACTTAGTTTTAAGCCAGGTATCGCGATGATCCACAGAGGAAGTGTGGCACATGCTGCTAAACCCATAACGAGTGGCGATAGAACCAACTTTGTACTGTGGTTGTTTGGCGACCGCGGGCGTTTACCAGCTCAAGGCGCACAACGCCCAGTAATAGATGCTACAAAGCGCTGGACTACGCCAGTAACAACACCCGATGGCTACGCACCATTTTAATACCCCTGTATAAAACTGATATCAATCAGTCCATTAAAGCTAATTAATAATTAGTTTAATGGGCTTTTTACTTGTTGCTTTACACGTTAATAACTATCTTTTAAACATTAATAGTTAATTTATTGCAGTAGAAATGACGTTAAACAGCATTTTAATAGCCGCATTGTTATTATCACCCATCGTTAATGCATCAATCACTGAGCAAACGCTCGTAGTAGGTTTTGGTGAAAAACTTCCCCCTTTCGTATTCCCTGATTCAAATAGTGGTCTAACAGTAGATATTATTACAGCGGCTTTAACACCTTTAGGCTACACAATTGAGTCTCGATATTATCCTTACACTCGGCGTGTAAAAGAGTATAAAAAAGGAAATATCGATGTAGTAGCAGATATTAATTTAAATACTGCAAACGGAAACATCCTAAAAGGTTATTTATCATATGCGTCTTATACATACGAAAATCTTGCTTTTGCTTTAAGTAAAAACAACTTTAAATTGAGTGAAATAGCCGATTTGAAAAATTATAGTCTATTGTCATGGCCAAGTGCTGCCATTCACTTAGGAGATGAGTATGCAAATATGGCTAAAGCTAATCCATTGTATAACGAAATACACGACCAATCGCTTCAAGTTAAATTTTTGTACTTAGACAAGGTAGATGTTATACAAATGGATAAACAAAGCTTTGACTACTTTCGCGCAAATATAAAAGATATTGATACAACACAAAAAATTGATAGGTTCCCTTTATTTGGAAAAAGCCCTAATGGATATTTATTTAAGTCTAAAAAAGTACGCAATGACTTTAATTTACAACTGCAAAAACTCAAAGAATCCGGCAAGTACAAGCAAATTTTTGATGGATACTTAAAATAATTAATTTAAAAACAAATAGACTGCCTATATAAGCAGCCTATTTTTTTATTATCGTTTTAATGGATACGTTTAAAACTTATAGGATGCAGAAAACTTAACGTTTCTTGGTGTACCAGGTTGTACCCACGCATCGGCAAACGAGTTTGTGTAGTACGTTTCATCAAACAGGTTATTTACCTCAACCGCAATGCCAATTTCGTTTGTCACATCGTAATTTACAAAAACACGCGCTGTTGTGTAACTTGGTAACTCAAAGTCGGTACCAAAAAAACCGTTACGCTTGCCCACATGTAATAAACCACCACCAAACTTAATGGCTTTACCGTAAAGAACAGCAGATTGCACTAACTGTAAACTAAGCTGTTGCTCAGGCACGTTTAATAGTGATGAGCCCGCTTCTACTGTGTAACCAAAGTTAGCATCAAAAAATGAGTTTTCGATTGTTGCATCAACATAGGCATACGACGCCCAAACTTCAAGCGTATCGGTAAGCTCACCCGTTAGGTCTATTTCTATGCCTTTACTTTGCGCTTCGCCAATGGCTGCATAGGTAAACGCTGTTGCATCGTCTACTACTAGCATGTTGTCTTGCTGTACTTTAAACACGGCAACAGTACCAAATAATGCGCCATCGTTTAATGGAAATTTAACTCCCACCTCTGTAGATGTAGATTGGTTTGGCTCAAAACCATCGCCATTAGCATCGGCCCCCGAAAGCGGACGGAAGTTCTCACCGTAAGCACCATAAACAGATACATAATCGCTTGCTTCATAAACCACACCAAACTGCGGGCTCACGCGTGACTGCGTTTGTTTAGTGTTAGTGTTAGCTAGGCGGTTATTTATGCGCTGCTCGTAATCATCAAAACGTGCACCAATACGTATATCTAACTTATCGGTTAGGCTTATTTGGTCTTGAATGAATACCCCTACCGATTCTTGAATTTCTACGCGGTCAGTATTTGATGTGGGCGTTGGTAATGCGTACGCGCCGTAAACGGGGTTAAATACATTAATGTATTGATCGCCACGTACACGCAGTGCAAATTGATCATTTTCAAATTTATCGCCATCTATTCCGATTATTAAACGATTTTCAAAGCCTGCTACGTTAACGTTACCGCTCACTTCAGCTCTCAGTACTTGATAAGTAGAATCGTAATCCCGATAGCGTCTAAAGCGGTTTACTTCGCCATTTATTACACCAGCAAAACCGGTCTCGGTTGCAAAGCCTTCTAAAGAAGTATCGCGGTAGTTTGCACCAAATAAAATGCTCCAGTTATCATCAAAGTCATGAATATACTCTAACTGGTGCCCCAATACATCGGCTTCAATTGGGCCATCGCCCGGCTCACCTAAAAAGCGACTTTCAGGTATAAGGCCAAGCTCGCCATCTATGGCTAATACACCTCTATCAAACGGTACTTCTTGGTCGCTATATTCAAGCTCGTATATTAATTGGCTGTTATTATTAATATTCCACACTATTGATGGGCTAAAGCCTTGTTTAGTGGTTTCGATGGTATCTCTAAAGCTTTCGGCGTCTTCGTAAAAACCAACCAATCTAATTGCTACATCGTCGTTAAGCGCTGTAGTGTAATCAACATCGGCGCGGTAAGTATCAAAACTACCTACAGAGAGCTTAATTTCGCCTGCGGTGTCAAACGTTGGGCTTTTAGTAACTAGGTTTACGGTGCCACCTGGTTCACCACGGCCAAATAAAGCCGCGCGCGGACCTTTTAAAACCTCTACCGACTCAATACCCGACAAATCACGTGAGCCACCAAAGCCACGTCCTGCATTAAAGCCATTGACTAAGTAATTACTTGGCAGGTTTTCGTCACCTACAAAGCCACGTAACGAAAAACTATTCCACAGCCCACCAAAGTTGTTTTGTCGCGCAACAGAGGCTGATAAATCAAGCGCTTGATCAAGGCTTACTGCGCCTGCGTTTTCAAGGGCTTCTAAATCAATTTTAAGCTCTGACTGCGGTGTTTCTAAAGGGCTAAAGTTACCTTGATAAGCCTGGCGAGATGAAACAACGGTTACTTTTTCAATTGCGTCATCCTTTACGCTTTTACTTTGCTGGTTTTGCTCAGCGGCCATAACGTGGCTGCTAAATAAGCTTACTAAGCAAGTACTTAAATAGGTGAGCTTAAGCCCTTTTGTATTGGTTTTCATTGTTAACCTTGTGAGAAATGTAAGTATTTTATAGTTATGTAGTAATTTTAATCGCGCTAAACAGGTACGTTTAGCGCTGTATTTTTAGTTGCCGCTTTGTGTGGTGTTTTCAAAGCGTGGCATGTTTTCAAGGGCTGCTTTAGTTGGGTCGCCTTTGTAAAATAACCACGGGTAATAAAACTCGCGTAATTGTTGATGAAAATCTCTAATTTGCTGCTCATAAGCATAAGCGGCAATTGAATCGGTATTGGCAGCACGGGTTAAGCTGCGCTGCAATAACGACGGTGGCGAAATCCAAGATACAAAACCGGCTAACTCGTATTTTTTAGCGGCTGCGTCGCGATAGGCCTTTGAAAGCTTTGCCGCTTTTAAATCGCCCATTTGCTGAAATGCGTAATACCATTTCCATTCAAATTCGCTGTTCATATCAATATATGGTGCAAGCGCTGGGTACTCTTTAATAAAAGGCTGCATAGTGGCAGATTTTGGTAAATCCCACGCATCGTTTACAGCTTCACGTTGAGTAAGCATAATGTCGCCCCCTTTAGGCGAATGCACTGACTTGTTTATAGCAAGGTCGCCTAAAATAGGAATGATAAAAGCAAACAACACCCACAAACCAATTAAGCTGGAGGCAACACGTGGCGCACTGGTGGCATTTTTACCCCACCACACGCTTAGTGCAGTCCAAAATGCAAGGTAGGCAATACACAACAGCGATACATACGCCACTTCATACGCGCTTGCCCCAGCTATAAATCCGCCTACAAAAAATGGCAGCATTAAACACACTGTTATTGCTACAAACCTTACGGTTATACGAGCGCCCCACAAAGCAAAGTAAGACTTAGCTGTAGTGACTAATAAATCGTGCCTACCGCTGGTACGCTCGCTTGCAAATAAATCATGAAACAGCAAAATAATAACCAGTGGCGCTAGCGCACTAATTACAAACACAAAATCTATTTTACCGGCTTGAGCCACCTCAGCATTTTGTGCATCGCTTTCGTAAATTTGCCCCTCAAGCGCTAATAAATTAATGCGGTGTTTCCACGGGAATATATCGCGCTCGCCTAAAGCAGCAAATGCCAGGTTAGATGGCTGCGAGTACGTTAAATGAAAGCTGTAATAAGCCAACATGCCTGCATCGCTTTGCTTTTTCTGTACTTTGGCGCGGTCGCTTTGATCTGCTGCTTTTAAGCGCTCTATTGTTTGCTGCTGTGCGCTTACTTCGCTTAACCCGCTGTAAATAGCAAACCCCGATAAAACAAGGCTACACAGTAGTAATACCACTACGTATTTTTGGCGCAGTAAAAAGCCCCATTCACGCATAAGTTGTGTAATTAAATAGCTCATAACAAACGTTTTCCTACAAATTTAATACCGCCCACAAGTAATACAATCCACAGTAATAACTGTAAAAACGCAGGTACACTTCTTTGTGCTCGAACATCTGCACTGTCTACATTAAAATTAAAGTCTTGTAGTATTTGCCAGTTCTCTGCGCTTACACGTGCTTTTTTAGTGGCTGCGGCATCAGCATTGCGGTTCATATCATCTTTGTAATCAAGCTCTTCAATATGAATTTTGTTAAGCCCTTGCACAAAATCAAAGCGAAGTTGCTCAGTTTCGCGTAAAAAGCGATGATGCGTTTCAATACTTGTACCCACCACAATCATAGAAAGCGTGCGAATAGCCACCATAGGGGATACCCAACCAAAATAACGCGATACCTGCGTTTGCTTAAGTTCACTTTGCATACGTTGCTCAGCAAATTGGTTTAGTACGTTGGCTTGTTTAGCCTCTGATTCACTGGCTACTAAACCTCTAAAGTTTACCGGCAGCTCACCAATGCTATTTACGTTGTACTTTTTAAGGAGTGATTGTTTAAATTGCTTAAATGCAGGGTCGTTCGTGTTATGGCCATCGCCTAGTTTTCTAAGCTCGGCTTTAACAGCAAAATCGGTTTCTATTTTACCGGCAGATGGCACAGCCGTTGAGGCCGTAGTACTTGCTACGCGCGGCATAACAATACACAGTAAAATCCATACAAACGCAAGCGCCGTAAAACTACCACTGTTTTTACTTAACACACTCGATGCGAGTAAAACCAGTAATACCCACACAGTTAAATATAAAGCGTAACCGACAACAAAACTGGCAACTGCTAATAAGCTTTCACCCGCAGATACCGTAAACAAAGCCGATACAGCCAGTGGCGCAATAACCAAGCCCACTACCGAAAGCAGTGCTAAACCTTTACCGGCAATAAGCGTAATACCCGACATGCCTTGCGCTAATAAGTACGACAGCGTTTGCGATTCACGCTCACGACTAATAGAGCTGTAGCCAATTAATATAAGCAGTAACGGCGCTAGTGTTTGCACTATAAAAGCTGGCGTTAAGCTTCCTAATTTAGTAAGCGCTGTACCTTGGCGTTGATCGGCAAACATTGCACTATTTTGCCTATGCCCTTCTAAAAATATTGAGTTACCTGTGTATGCGTCAATACCTGGGTCGAGGGTGCTCAGTGGTGAAGGCGTTCTAAAGGCATAGTGCCCATAGTGCACCATTCTGTGTGGGTGACGATCGGGCTGCTGAATAAAACTTTGCTCGGCATTTGATTGAAGTTCATGGCGATCATGGCTTAGTTCAAGCATAGTAATTGCGGTCACCACAACCGATGAAAGCGTAAGCAGTAAGCCAATGGCTAAAACGGTCATTGCTAGTTTTGAGCGAAGCCAATAGCGCCATTCATCTTTGGCAACTATAACCACCTTTGAAAAGTTATTTATACTCATTACGCGCCTCTTTGCGCAAAGGCTGCATGCACTTGTTCGGTATCAATGCGGCCGTTTTCTGGCGCGTCAAATTCGCCCACCAGCTCGCCCGCTCTTAGTAACCCTATACGGTTAGCTACTTGGCAGGCTCCGTATACATCATGCGTAACCATTAAAATAGTGGCACCCGTTAATGCAAGCTCACGCACCAAATGGTTAAACTCATCTATGGCAACAGGGTCAAGGCCCGATGTAGGTTCATCAAGGAAAAATATCGGGGCTTCACGTAAAATAGCCAAAGCAATTGCGGTTTTTTGCCTCATGCCTTTAGAATACGTTTGCATAGGACGCTCCCATGCAGCTTGTTGCAGCGCTACACGGTTAAACGCGGCATTAATTTGCTCATCTGTTTTATTAATATCAGCAAGTGATAAAAAGTATTTTACGTTTTCGCGTGCTGTTAAATGCGGGTATAACGTTGCAGACTCAGGTAAGTACGCCGTTTTAGTACGAACAGAGTCAAGTGCTTTGCTCACCTCTTTACCCGCTACTTTTACCGACCCTTGCGTTGGTTTATTAAAACCTAGTAACGTTTTTAACGTGGTTGATTTACCCGCACCGTTACCGCCAAGTAGTGCATAAATTTCGCCTGAGCCCACAGTAAAATTTAAGTTTTTTAAAATGGCGTTATTTTTAATACTAAAACTTAGCGAGTCCACTTCAATAATGGCTTCACCTTTATTTTTATGAGTACTATTTAATAAAGAATTGCTATTATTTTCAGTTGGTTGAGGTTTTATCTGTGATGTTTTATTAATTGCAGTAGGTGTTGTCACATTCACACTCTATTTAAGAAATATTCAATGCGAAGAATGTTATACTATAACAACCATTAATTGCAACAATATAACATTGTATTTTTAATCAATATTTCATGCAGCTGAGCGTGTAAAATAATATGGCACTGAAAGGGTGATCACAGTCCGTCAACCCTAGCATTCTGGCGAGTTGGTAATTTAAGATATTGTGCTATCTTTTTATTATGTTTAATTAAATAAATACCGGATAACATGCGGATCATAGGCTTCATTATCATCGTATTAATGGCAATATCTGCAACTGATAGAAGCTATGCAAATGACATTGATGTTCAATTTAGCGGATTTGCATCTTTTGCCCTTAGTTACACTGACGACTCAGATATTGGCTTTGCATCTAATTATTCAAATGTAAACAAGTCTGGTTTTTCAGCTACGCGTGATTCAATTTTAGGTGGCCAGGCAAATATATATTTGTCAAATAACTGGGATTCTGTAGTTCAAATAGTGATACAAGATCATGCCTTCAAAAGCTTTGATAATTTTTTAGAACTTGCATTTGTACGTTACCGGCCATCACGTAACTGGGCCATCCGCGCAGGTAGGTTAAACAGCGACCTTTACTTACTCTCTGAGTACCCTTACGTTGGATACGCTTACTTGTGGGTGCGCCCGCCTCATTCGTATTACTCGTTTGCAAACATTGCAGGTAATTTTGATGGAATAGACGTTGAATACAGTAAAGCCATTAACGATGGCTTCTTACGCTTAAAACTCGCTTATGGTGGCTCTACAGCAAAAATAAAGGCCTATAATGACGATTTTTTTATTGATTTTGATAACTTAACAACCCTTAGTGCAACATACTCTTTAGATGCATGGACAATGCGTTTTTCATTATCAAGGTCCGGTTTTGGCGATTACAAACTAACAGCATTGGATGAGTTTATATCTTCACTAGACTCTGTGCCGCAAAGTATATGGCCACAAGCGCAAACAATATCGAACAAATTTAATACCGAGGGAAATAGTATAAGGTACGCTGCATTTGGGCTTACTTACGATTATGATAATTGGCTTATTCAATCTGAAATGGGTATTTCAGAGTCCGATTGGATAATTGCACCATCAGTACTCAACAGTTACATTAGCGCAGGTTACCGAGTAAACAATGCAATATTTTACACTAGCTTTTCTGCAGCAAAAAACCGCCAAAATGTAATTAAAGTAATTGACCCTGTTTTTTCACCCGGTACACCCGAACAAATATCAAGACCAATACAACAACTTGCTCTAGCTGCTCAAGCTTCAATTAAGATTCCCTATGTACATCAGCATTCGATAAACATAGGTGTAAAATGGCAACTATCAGAGCGATTAGCTCTAAAAGCTCAACTAGATCGCTTTGATATAAAACCAGTTGGTGCGGGATTATGGAGCTTAAGTAATCCTGCAGATGTCGATAAAGGTCACAAAGTACATGTACTCAGCTTAAATGCTAGCATGGTTTTTTAGTTATGATAATCGCTCGTAACCTTTGCTTTAATTTAATACTTTCCATGTTTCTGCTAGTTGTTAGCATGTATGCTGAATCTGCTGAATCTACTGAATCTACTGAATCTACTGAATTTGTTGTAGTGGTAAACAAAAATAATACTATTAATGCCTTATCGAAACGAGAAGTAATAGATATTTATATGGGCCGATATTCAACTTTCCCTGATGGTGAAATATCAAAGCCACTCGATCTGCCCGCGAAATCAGCATTCAAAAACGATTTTTACTTAAAATTGGTTAATAAAGATGAGCAGCAAATAAATGCGTATTGGGCCAGGTTATTATTTTCGGGCAGAGGAAAGCCCCCCACACCATCAGCCTCTTTGGAAGATGCATTAAAAACAATTGCATCATCGCAATATGCAATTGGCTATATCCCCTTGTCGCACGTTACAGATACAGTAAAAGTGGTATACACGTTTGATTAAAATTATTAGCCAAAAACTCTACTTACGAGTCGCTTTATCTATTGCCTTAGTTGCTATTGTTGTATCAATAGTGTCGTCAATGCTGTCGTATTACTCAGACCTTAAAGAAAAGAAAAACACCAACTATCTACTTGTCCAGCAGTTAGCCCATACCGTTGAAAAAGCAGCGACTATAGCTGCTTATCTAAACGATCAGGAATTAAGCCAAGAAATAATTAATGGCTTGCTAAGTAACGATATTGTGCAAGGCGCAAGCATAGAGGGTAAATCAAACACAAAAGGAGAAATGGAATTATTTGTTGCAAATGGAACTATTAATAAACAAAAAGAAGCAGTATTAGTTAAGCTTGTTCACCCTTTTCTAGATGACACTTTTATAGGCGTTTTATCAATATACCCCGACGATAAATTTATACAGCAACAAGCACAAGCCGCACTAAAAAAAGAATTCATATTAATGCTAATACAATCTATCGTCATTGCTTTTTTTGTGTCGCTTGTTGTACAAAGGTGGCTTACGAAACCTATTCAAAACCTTACTGATAGCTTTGCTAAAATTAATCCATCTAAACCTGAAACCCTTAAAATGTTAAGCTTTAAACAGGGTAAACGAGATGAAATAAGTCGATTAACACAAAATATAAATGCTTTAATGCACGAGCTGCATTTAACTATTAGCAATGAACAAACCCTACGAAAAAAAACACAAGAACTGGAAGCAAAATTTAGACTTATATTTGAACAAGCCAGTGCTGGCATTTGTTTACTGAATGATAAAAATACTATCACTACCTTTAACCCTGCGTTTAAACATTACTTTACCCTACCCGGTGAAGAAAAGTTATCAACCTTGCACTTCCCTGAATTATTAAATAACGTTGAAAAATTACAAAGTCTACTGTTAGATATTCGCAGTGATATAAATCCACCTCAAACAACATTAGATGTTAAATGTAAAATAGGCTACAAAACGGTTTGGTTTCACTGCTTATTTGTAAGGTTAACAGACCAAAGACAAAACAACCGAAGTCCCCATCAAGAACAATTAGTAGAAGTGATTTTACATGACGTGACCGAACGAGCAGAACGTGAATTTCAAACCCAATTTGAAGCCGATCACGATCCACTCACTGACCTATTTAATCGCCGTGCCGGCGAAAAGCGCCTAAAAAAAGCACTGCGTGAATGCGCTAAACACGGCCAACATCTTGTGCTTATGATGATTGATTTAGACAAATTTAAACCCATTAATGATACCTATGGTCACGAAGCCGGTGATAAAGTATTAATAGAGATAGCAAACCGCTTTAAAAAGCGATTTAATAACAATACTGACATATGTATCCGCCTAGGCGGTGACGAATTCATTATTGCGCAGCAAATTAATACTTACGATAAAACCGCAACACAGAACCAAGCCATAGCTCTTATCGATGAGCTACAGCAGGACATTAGTATTTCTCAAACTAAAAAATGCGCAGTAGGAGCAAGCATAGGTATTGCAGTGGCCCCTAACGATGGCAATGAACTAGTTGAATTAATGTTCAACGCAGATCAAATGCTCTACCAGGTAAAAGAAACAGGCCGCGGAAATGTTGCCTTTTATGACGAGTTAAAAAAATAAGATCCTCTTAAGTATATTGAATAATTAAGTTTTCAATTGCTAAAATGCAAACCTATTTTCCTATCAAGATATACAATGGCAAACTTCAATACTCATCTAAATACTGCTGTTATCATCACCGGCTTAAGCTCAGCCACATTATTATCTGCAGATCACATTGATTTAAACGGCGCACTTTGGTTGTGGTTTTTAGGCTCCATTGGCGGCTTATTACCAGACATAGACTCTGATAACTCCACATCACTCTATACTATTTTTAACTTATTTGCGCTAAGTACTGTATTAATAGTAATGCATTACATTACCACAGAGCTAACTATTCAAATTAGTTTTGTCGAGTTAATTGTAGTGCCTTTGTTAGTGTATGGATTTATGAAATATATTGTCAGGCCCATTTTTGAATGGATCACAGTACATAGAGGCAGTTGCCACTCTTTATTATTTATACTGCTTTGCGCGTTGTTAACAACTCAAGTAACATGGCAATTGAATGACCAATCAACCCTTTATTCGGCAACTTTTGCCTGGTTAACAGGTGGGTTTATTTTACTCGGCGGCTTCATTCATTTATTGCTTGATGAAATTTACAGCGTAGATTTAAGTAATGTGGAAATAAAACGGTCATTTGGATCGGCTCTAAAAGTGGCTGAATTTGATAATAAATTAATTACATTGGCTTCGATTATAGCTATTACATGTTTAATCTATGTTGCCCCTCCTACAGCGCAAACTATATCGGCCTTGAGTGACTGGTCTCATTTTAGGCTTTTATCTAGTTAGTTTAGTATTAGGGCAGTTTGCAATGTTACTAACTTTAACTAGTTATAACATTGCTAAATTAGTTGCCACTATTTGATACAAAATATTTTTATAATTTTAAACGAAATTATTAAATAGTTTCACCTGTCTTATACCTGCAAGTTCGAAAGCTTTTGCATCATTTAAAGCGTCAAATATAAATTATAAGAGGTCCTTAATGGAATTTACGAATAAACGCACCACCCTAATTGCAGCATCTTTATTGTTGGCGTTAGCGATAACACAGGCTATTTTTACAGCGCTTTATAGTGGCGGAATTAGCTTTTCAAGGCAGTATGCATGGGGTCTAGAAGCGGTGCTGTTCACAGTACTTGTTGCATTTTCAGGTGCAGCTATGCTGCAAGCAAAAAAATCTCAACTAGGCTGGTCGGCAATCACATTTAGCGCTGTTCTTAACATAATACAAGTAAGTATTGGCCTAACTTTATTTTCAACATTTGGAAAAGTAGCGGGCGCAGTAGAAGGCGCACAACCATTAATTGGTGGTGTAGTGTCTTTATCATTCATGATTTACTACGCAGCTAAATTATTATTAGGCTTAGCAGCCCTTGTATTTGGCCTATCTTTTATTGCTAAAGGTGGCAAAGCCATTGGTAGCCTTACAGCCCTTGCAGGCGGTGTTGCAATGCTTGCCAATGCTATATTAATTATTTTTGGCCGTGATGGATTTCTACCATCAGGCGTTGCTGGTGCTTCAGGCATGGTTGCAACATTACTTTTATCAATATGCTTAATAAGCCTTTACCGCAAAGCAGACTAAGGCCTAATACCTTACAAGCAAGGTATATAATTTATAGGTTATAAACATCGGCTAATATTTTATATGGGCCGATGTTTTACATTTAACCCATTCGCCCAACGTATTCCAAATTGTTTATCTCTAAACCTATTTATCCAATTGACTAAAAAAATATAACTGCCTTCATGTTTATTTAAATCGCCTGTAAAAGAGACCCTGAATCTATTAAATAAAATATAAACGTAAACAAAGCTATATTTCTGTAGGCTTTAAATTGGTAGCACTATTTATTATTTATAACATTGCTTTTTTACCCACCTCATTAGTATGCTAAAGTGCCAATACAAGCTAAATTTAATTATTTAGCATCCCCTACTTCGCTAATAGATTAATAATAAAGAGAAAAAATGACAAAATCTAACACCGGTGTTGTTGTATTAAGTGCCGTAAGAACAGCAATTGGCAGCTTTGGCGGAACCCTTAAAAACTTTACCCCTGCAGAGCTTGGTACGCTTTGCGCTAAAGAAGCCATTAAAAGAGCACATATTCCCTTAAACCAAATAGGTTCATCCGTGATTGGTAAGGTAATACACAATGGCCCAAAAGATGCCTACCTATCTCGTGTTATCGGCTTAAATGCCGGGCTACCTATCAGCAGCCATGCAGTTACACTTAATCGCTTATGTGGGTCAGGCCTAGAGGCAATAATACAAGCAGCACAACAAATTCAATTAGGTGATGTGGATGCAGCCCTTGCTGGTGGTTCAGAAAGTATGAGCACATCAGCTTATACACTTCAAAGTAACCGCTGGGGACAAAAAGTGGGCAACAGCGTAATGTTAGACGAGCTTACAACAACATTACAAGATCCGTGGGATAACAATCCTATGGGGATCACCGCAGAAAATGTCGCAGAAAAATATAAAATCAGCCGCGAAGAACAAGATAATTACGCAGCGCAAAGTCACGTTAAAGCAGCTAAAGCAATTGAAAAAGGTCTTTTTAAGTCTCAAATAGTGCCAATCGAAATTAAATCGCGTAAAGGGAGCCAAATATTTGATACAGATGAACATGTTCGTGCAGACACATCAACTGACAAACTTGCCACACTTAAGCCCTACTTTAAAGAAAATGGCACAGTAACAGCTGCTTCATCTTCAGGTATAAACGATGGCGCAGCTATGCTTGTACTTATGTCTGAACAAAAAGCCCACGAACAAGGGCTTCAACCTATTGGACGACTTATTGGCTATTCTCGTGCTGGTGTTGAACCCTCATTAATGGGAACTGGACCTATTCCAGCTGTACAGCAAGTATTTGAAAAAACGGGCTTAACAATCGACGACATTGATATAATTGAGTCTAATGAGGCCTTTGCAGCGCAAGCCTTATGCGTAGCGAACGAGTTAAACTTTCCTTCGCATAAATTAAATCCGAATGGCGGCGCCATTGCCTTAGGCCACCCGGTTGGCGCAACAGGCGCTATTTTATCAACAAAATGCTTATACGAACTAAAACGCATTAACGGTAAATATGGGCTAGTTACTATGTGTATTGGCGGCGGACAAGGCATAGCAGCCATTTTTGAAGCGATTTAATTTTAGGCCTCGTTAGTTCAATAAAAAGCTGTATTCACATAGAGCAAAAGACACTTTGCTTTGAGAGGAATTAAAAACGTGTAAGGCTATATGTTTCGCGAACTTCCTCTTGAGTCTTTATTTGCGAAAATTAATTATTTAAAAACTCTTTAAACAGAAAAATAAGAGCTACCTCATCTTATAGTTTAACTATTATCGTTGGCAAAACTCGGTTTATAAACCGTGTTTACAAGTTAACTTTCTTACCCCCAAAAAAGCACCACCAAATGATATTAAAAATAAAACCGGTAAAAACAGTAATGTATTGTTGTTACCAATGTTTATAGCTGGGCTGCCAATAACTGCCAGCGTATTAATTAGTAGCAATATTAAACTTGATTGAAGGTAGCCTTTGTACCCTATAGCCCCTGCAAACAACAACATAAAAAATGAACCTAAAATCGCAGGCGTAAATGGTGCAACGGCGAGTAACATGCAAACGAATAGAAAATATAACAGCACATCCAATTATTATTTTAAACATAATAACCTCAATGATAAGTGGCGTTTAATCCAAGTAATTAAAAGAGGATTAAACCAAATTAACTTTGCCGGGTCTGCTTAACATCCGCAATTTCTAATGTTAACGAACTCATGTTGTAAAAAAGCGTATTTTGGCTTCTTTTATTGTGGTTAAAAATATAGAAAATGCACAAATTCCACCAGCCATAAACACAATTTGAAAGCTAGATAACGAAGAAAGGCTATATTGAGGCGAATACACATACTCCCCTAATAATTGTGCAAAAGTCGCTACACCTAAAATTATTAATAATGGGCACACAACTAGCGTAAACCAAAACCAAATACGTTTAATGTCTTTCATAAAAATTTCCTTTGTATTCCTTTAAATTTAACTTAAAAATAAATTAGCTTGTAGGCTGTCTGTATTTTAAAAGGCTACTCGTTTTTGAGCACGAACAAAGTCTCTAACTTATTAATATACAATAAGCAGTAATAACAATAGCTTTAAAAAAATCTTAATATGTGTTCCTTACTAAGCTTTTATTAGGTCCCTAAACATTTACATGTACTCTGTTTTTAACAACCCAAAGCATTTAAGATCGTGAAATTGTTTTTTCCAATAGCCACTTTGGCGCCTTATACCCTCTTCTTTAAAACCTACTTTTAATAATACCGCCTCAGACGCGGCATTACCTAAAACAGTATCGGCTTGTATTCGGTGTATGCTACACGGTAATTTACCTTCAAAAGCTGTTTTTACAATACAATTTACTGCGTCTGTTACATACCCTTTCCCCCAATAATCGGGGTGTAAATCATAACCAATAACAGCACTTTGCATTTTGGCATTCCATGAGTTAAACCCACAAGTACCAATCAGTTTATTAGATTTTTTTAACCGAATAGCCCAGCGTATTCCTAAATTTTCATTAAAACGATCATTAAATAACGTGATTAAATTGCTCGCTTGGGTTAATTCAGTCATTGCTTCTAAATCGTAATATTTTATAACAGACTGGTTTGAAAAAAGCTCAAACAGGGCCATAGAATCTGCTGCTGTGACTTGGTCAAGCACAATGCGTGAGGTGTTTAATATTGGAAAATCCATTTCATTCCTATTCAATGCTTATAATTGTGCGTTTGTTAATACAAACCTAAATTTGAATTCGTAATATGCCAAAATACACACAAACT
>NZ_BADX01000172.1:0-1302 GCF_000241365.1 Pseudoalteromonas sp. BSi20480
GATATGCACAAACGCTAATTATTACTCGTCGTTATCAAGGTCTAGCTGTTGACGCTGTGCAGGTTTTGCCAATATTTCTAAGTAAAAAGACATCAATTCTTGCTTTTCAATATCGCTAATACAGTTGCTGATTTCAGCTACATGAACCACTTGCGCATCTTCAACCGTTTTACCAAACTTACAGTCAAATGCCCAATAATCTGCATCTTCTGGTAGAGTTTTGTTGCGCTCTCTTTTCAAATATTTTTTCACTTCATGCTTTGCAGCATCAACCATACGAGGGTATTTGATTTTCTCGTGATTTAGCGTGAATGTTTTCTTCATTACGTTCCTAATTACCTTGGTTTAATGATAACGGCATTCATGTCATACCATTTGAAGCCATTATAGCAATTGCATTTAATTTTTGGATGCTTTTTTTACATTAAATCAATTTTTAGTCAATTCGGATTTGGTGCAGTCGTAAAATTTAATCAGTGATGGGTAGTGTAACTAGACACTATTTGATGAAATCATAAATTATGCCATCGTCAAATGTAATGGTTCACGCTGATTTACGTCTGTTAGAACGTCATAAAAGCCTGCGACATCCATTTTTGGATTATCTATTTCTATTTCGTCTTTTTGTAAACGCCTGCGCACAGCAAGTTCACAATTATCTATAATGGGTAGGGGTATGTGGTTTACATCATCTCTAATCGAAAAGGGCTCAGGGTTTAAACACTGATTTAGCTTTATATCGGCCATGCCTTTATTCTCACCAATCAAAGACAAACGCTGTGCATTAAACTGCCCAATTAGCATATTAAATTCACTGGGTGCTAATGGCTGCTTTGGTCCTGCTCCTAATTGCTCTCTTAACTGCGCTTCTTGAGTTGTGTTATCTTCAATTTCACTTTTAGGTAAATGAAATTGACTAAAATCTAAAGCATCTTGTGAAAGCATTGCTAACAGCAATGAAAATTCACCACGGCGGTCTGCATGTACACTTTGGTTTAACCGAGTACTTAATTGCTGCTCTGTGATTAACAAATCATCGATTTGCATAGACTTTAGCCGATTGGAATGAGTAATGAATATTTATCGGCTTTATTTAAATTTTCTTTAGCTTTTTTCTTTACTTAAAGGCACATTTTGCTATTATCAGCGCCGTTGCATTGGAGGGGTTCCCGAGCGGCCAAAGGGATCAGACTGTAAATCTGACGGCTCAGCCTTCGCTGGTTCGAATCCAGCTCCCTCCACCACTTTTCTTACCGCTAAGTTAAGTGGGGCCAAATGTAACAAAAATAGTGTGGAGGGGTT
>NZ_BADX01000171.1:0-108 GCF_000241365.1 Pseudoalteromonas sp. BSi20480
TGGTGCCCGAGGCCGGACTTGAACCGGCACGACTTGTTAGTCGAGGGATTTTAAATCCCTTGTGTCTACCAATTCCACCACTCGGGCATCGAGTTTGCTACTTAAAGC
>NZ_BADX01000170.1:0-3676 GCF_000241365.1 Pseudoalteromonas sp. BSi20480
TGCTTAACGACAACGACTACGTAAGTAAAAAAACTAAAAAAAAGGTATTAGAGGCGATGAAAGAGCTCGGCTATCAGCCAAGCTCTATTGCACGCTCTTTAGCATCAAGCCGTACTAACAGTGTAGGCATTTTAGTGTCTGAGTTAGACGGCCCGTTTTTTGGACAAATGATGTCGGCCATTGAAGAGCAATTACGTATAGCTGGTAAACACGTAATTATTACGCCCGGCCACAGTGATGAAAAAAAAGAAAAAAACGGTTTTGAATTTTTAATTAGCCGTAATTGCGACGCCATTATTGCTCACGTAGAAGCGGTATC
Source organism: Pseudoalteromonas sp. BSi20480 (assembly GCF_000241365.1). NCBI lineage: Bacteria > Pseudomonadati > Pseudomonadota > Gammaproteobacteria > Alteromonadales > Pseudoalteromonadaceae > Pseudoalteromonas > Pseudoalteromonas sp. BSi20480. The sequence continues at coordinate 320 of NZ_BADX01000170.1, forward strand.
TAACGAGTATTTAATTGAGCTCAGTAAAGGTAAAACCCCTATTTATTTAATGAGTCGCTACGTTAAAGAAATAGAGCAAAACTGCATTAGTCTCGATAATGTTATGGGTGGCTACCTTGCAACAAAAGCTATGATCAATAAAGGGCATAAACGTATCGCTTATATTGCCGGTCCACAATTTAAAGAAGATGCCTCAGATCGTTTAAAAGGCCACAAAAAGGCGCTTGCAGAATATAACCTCACCTTTGACGAAAGCTTGTATTATGTGGGCGACTTTAAAGAAACCGGTGGCAGCGATGGCCTGCGTCATTTTATTCAAAATAAAGCGCAAATTACGGCTCTTGTGTGCGCCAATGACGAAATGGCATCGGGTGCAATGAAATACGCTCGCGAGCATGGCTTTAATATACCTAAAGATTTAGCAATAATTGGGTTTGATAACGTTATTTTTACCAATTACCTTTACCCTACGCTTACCACAATAGATAACCCAGTACCCGAAATGGGCCGTGCAGCAGCAAATTTAGTGCTTAAAGATATTTATAAAAAAAGCGGCATAACGGTTACTCAGGTGTTTGAGCCTAAGCTAATTTTAAGAGACTCAACCCCGGATATAAATTAATTTAGTTGCAAATTATCTAACTCGTTTCGTACCCACTGCGAATCGAGGTATTGCTCTAAATGCTGCTGTGCAAATTTTAAAAAGTTTCGAGCCGCATGCGATATATGCCTGTCGGTTCGCATAACAAAATACCAATGGCTAGCTAAATGAGTATCGGTAACAGTTAATACCTTAAAGCTTGCATCGTCTTTTGCGAGTACATGGCGAGATAAAACGGCTATTCCCATACCCGAAGATACCGCAACTCTAATTGCTTCGTTGCTGGCCATTTGCACTGAAGCACTCAGTACTAAACCACGGCTTTGTAGCTCGCTTTCAAATAACATGCGCGTTGCCGAGCCATTTTCACGTAATAAAAATCGGTATTGCATTAAGTCGCTGAGCTTTACTGACTCTACTTGTGCTAGCGGATGATTAACCGGCACAATAAACTCAAGCGGATTATGTAAAAAACGTGCAGCTTGCGCATGTTCAAGCGATGGAGGATGGCTGAATACGTAAATATCGTCTTCACCACGCTCAAATCGGTTTAGCACTTCTGCACGGTTACCAATTTCAAGTGGAAGCTCTACATGCGGGTGTAAATTACTATAAGGTCCTAATAATTTTGGCAAAATATACTGTGCGGTATTGACCATGGCTATTTTACACCTACCTCGCTCACCACCATTTAGCTCTGACAAAAAGTCTTGGTAATCTTCAAAATGTCCAAATACTTGCTGACAGGTTTTATATAGCTCAAGTCCAGCTTCGGTCACATGCATTTTTTGATGCTGCATAACCATTAACGGCTCAGCTACAGCTTCTTGTAAGCGTTTAATTTGCAGCGATACAGTAGGCTGAGTTAAGTGCAATCGCCTCGCGGTTTCGCTAATTGAGCCTGTTTTTACTACGCTCATAAACACTTCGAGCAATCTAAATGAAATATGTCGTAAATCCACAATCACCACCTATAGATAATCATTTATACCTAACTAGTATTTATTTTATTATTTACTATACAAAGTTTTGAATACAATAGCGCTACTTAATTTCATATTTAAAAGGAAAAGTTGTGCCTGATATAGTTGTTATGTTTTTTATTTTAGGATTAGTAGCGGGAATATTACGCTCTGATTTAACCATTCCTAAAGCAACCTACGAAACACTAAGCTTATTACTCATGCTAACTATTGGTTTAAAAGGCGGCATGGTACTTCACGGCAATTTAAGCTGGCAACTGCTACCAGAAATGGGCACAGTGATGCTCTTAGGTGCACTTATTCCGCTAATGCTATACCCAATTTTAAAATACGTTATTAAATTATCGGTGGCTAACAGCGCAAGTATTGCAGCGCATTATGGCTCGGTAAGTGCCGGTACGTTCGCGGTTGCGTTAGCGTATGCCGAATCTGCAAATTTAGCCGTTGGCGCTGAAGTAACGCTCTATTTAGTTATGCTAGAGCTTCCTGCTATTATTGTTGGCTTATTACTTTATCGCAAGCTCGATAAAGACCCAGGCCAAACAAGTGCGCTCTCATTAAAAGCGCTTTGGCACGAAACCCTTACCAACAAAAGTGTTATTTTATTAGTGGGTGGTGTAATTATTGGCATGATGTACGGCACATCGCAAGGCAGCCAAGTTACCAGCTTATTAACAAGCAGTTTTAAAGTAGTCCTTGCCTTATTTTTACTAGAAATGGGATTAGTAGCTGCACAAACACTGCGCCCTTTCCCATGGCAACATTGGAAATTAGCGACTTTTGCTATTATTACCCCGTTATGTTTGGGCACAGTAGGCGTGGGCGTAGGTACTTTATTAGGATTAGAACTTGGTTCAGTAGTTATACTCGGTAGCTTAGTAGCCAGTGCCTCTTACATTGCAGCACCTGCAGCAATCAAAGCCGCTATTCCTAAAGCCGATATAGGCCTTGCCATGCTTAGCTCGCTGGGTGTTACTTTTCCGTTCAATGTAATTGTAGGTATTGGCCTTTACCACCAGCTTGCTGTAGCTATTCAATAACTAAAAATTTGTATCATTTATTTGCCACAGACCATTAACGGCTAATTAATTTTGTATGTGGGTTGATATAAAACATTCTTTTCCAACCTTGGCTTTCACTTGTTGCAAGCCAAGGTAGTGGAAATAAAGACACAATTGAATAGTGAACATGAGGTGGCTTACCCGCTGCATTTCCTGTGTTACCCAGTAAGCCAATATTTTCATTTAACTTCACAATGTCGCCTTCACTTACACTGTAACTATTTAAATGCGCTACATAGTGCACCCGCCATTTAGGCCCGAGTATAGCAACTACCTTACCGACTCTTTTAAGCTCACCGCTAAACACAACAACCCCATTAACCGGTGCAACAACATGCGTATTTTTTTTACCAAATATATCAATGCCTTTATGAACACCCGACTTCCCCCATGGCTCATACCAAAAAGTAGCATGATTCCAATCTTTAGGTGTTGCCCCTAATACGGGATTAGTGATTTTTTCAGGCAAAACGAACAGGGCTAGTACTATGGTTAATATAATAACGACTAAGCTAAGTAGTAATATTTTTATGGGCTTCAAAATAGGATTCTGCTTTGAGTTAAACAATTAAATGTATTATTAACCCGCAATGATGAATAGATAATGAGCACTTTATAAAACAGTAAACACAAAAAAGCCGATGCAAGATCACTCTCACATCGGCTTTTTCACTGCGGTAATACTTATTATAAAGAAAGCTCTTCTTTAGCG
>NZ_BADX01000169.1:0-32814 GCF_000241365.1 Pseudoalteromonas sp. BSi20480
GGATAAAAGTGGGCTCGTTTCACAAACTCATTTACCGTTAAAACCTTTAAGAGATATGAGAGTCATCGAGGATGAGTTAGATACGGTTATAGAACAAGGAAAAGTAGACCCTAACAACGATGATTACTTACTGGTAAGACTGACTGATAAACATGCCATTTTGGATCCTATGGGTAAATTGAGGGCCGTATACCCCAATGTATTGCATTTAGAAAAACCAGGTATGCTTGAAACTAACTCAAGCGGGTTAAAGCAAGATTCATTGAAGCAAGGGGAGTTAGATATGTTTAAAGATTTCTATTCTCAAATTGCGGGTCAAGAAATGTCTGAGGAACAAAACCAATTGGTTTCTGAATTAATTGATGGACTAATAAAATAAAGGAATATAAATGAAACCACTTAAATTAACTGTTCAAGCCTTTGGTCCATTTGCTGGAACCGAGCACATAAAATTTGATGAATTAGGATCGAATCCTTTATTTTTGATTAATGGACCAACCGGTGCAGGTAAAAGCTCGATTTTAGATGCAATTTGTTTTGCGCTTTATGGCCAAACAACGGGAGCTGAACGTTCAGCTTCACAAATGCGTTGTGATTTTGCTGATATTAAATTATTAACCGAAGTCACATTAGATTTTAGCTTAGCTGATAAAAGCTATCGTATAACACGCGTTCCAATGCAAGAAAGAGCAAAAAGTGTTGGGGAAGGTACAACATCTCAGAATTCAAAAGCAACATTGTGGGAGCTTGATGGTACAGACAGCAACCGTTTGATTGTGTCTTCTAGTGTTAAGGATGCTGACAATGAGATTAAGGGGCTAATTGGGCTAGACGTAGAGCAGTTCAGGCAAGTTATGGTTCTACCTCAAGGTAAATTCAGAGAATTGTTATTAGCTGATTCAAAAGATAGAGAGAAAATATTTAGTCAGTTATTTCAAACATCTATTTATAAAAAAATTGAAGATGCCTTAAAGCTTCAAGCAGCTGACATAAAAAAAGCGGTTGAAGAGCACAGAAATAAAATTAAAGGCATTCTCGAAGGTGCAGAAGTAAATACTGAAGAAGAAGTAAGCTCTACTATTGAGCTAATCAAACCCGATTTGGCACAAGCGCTTAAAGAAAAAGCAACGGCAAACAAAGCAGTTTCCGATTTCGAAAAAGCTGTTGAAGAAGCCAAACAACTGCTGAAAAAGTTTGAAGACTTGGATAACAAAAGCAAAGAGTTAGAAAAACATAAGCTAGATAGTGAGCAAATCGAAAGTAAAAAATTACAATTACAACTAGCCTCTACTGCGCAAAAAATAAAACCCACTTTTGATTCCGTTACCAGCTCAAGTAAAGCATTAACCGAAATAAAGAGTCAATTCGTAAATAGCAAAAAGGCTCTATTGGAACTCGGCGAAAAGCTCAAAGCCGCCATACATACTTTTGAAAAAGCAGAAGAAGCACACAAAGGTGCGGATGCTCTACAGAAAAAACAAACAGATTTAGAACAATATTTAAAACTTGCGAGGAGTTTACAGCAAGCTAATTCTGTACTTGCATCAGCTAAACTAACTGCAACTGAAAGTAAGACTGCACTTGAAGCTGAACAAAAATATATAGAAGTAATAAAAAGTGAGATCTCTGGCAAAGAGCAAAATCTGGAGAAGCTGTCTGTCGAAATTCAACCTTTAGCTAACGAACAAATTCAATTAGATAAATTGAGTCAAATACTTAGCAAAAGAAATAACTTAGAGGCTTTAGGCGATGAGTTATCCGAGTTAAATCGATTAACTTCAGAGGAAAAAACAGCTTTAGATAAGTCAGAATTAGAGTTAGACACTAAAACTAAAGCGGCTAAAAAAACTGAGTTATCATGGCACGCTAACCAAGCGGCCATTCTGGCAAGTGAATTATCCGATGGAGAACCTTGCCCCGTATGTGGCAGTGAGGAACACCCTAAATTAGCAAGTACAGGTGATACAAGTTCTATTGTTACAAAAGAGGATGTCGATAAAGCGAGAGAACTTGTAACTAAATCAAATAAAACTAGAGAAGTTGCAAAATCAGCATATGACGAAGCGCTTGCTAATCAAAAAGTAAAACAAGGATTAATTACTACGTTAAAAGCTGACCTCGGTGATTCCGCTAACAAATCAATAGTAGAAGTGAAGTCAGCCCATGATATTCAAGAAGCTAAGGTTAAAAGCTTACTTTCTATCAAAGATAATATAAAAGAGATCAGCGGTAGCATCATTTCTGATAAAGATAAATTATCGGAAATAGAACAGACAATTAAAGCGCTAGAATTAAAAGCATCTTCAGACGATAAACTGCTAATTATTGCAAACTCTCATGTTGTTCAGCTAGAGAACCAAACACCAGAAGCTTTTCGTGATATTGAAAAACTTCAGACTGAAATTAAGTCATTAACTCAGCAGATTACTTCTCTAAATGACGGGCTTACCTCAGCTCGGAAAAATAAAGAAGATCAAAAATCGGCATTTGATAAAGCAGATGCCACAGATAAATCTATAGCCAGCCAATTATTTGATATAGAAAAACAGGACGATGCTTCTCAACTAGCGTGGCAAAAAGCACTAAACGAAAGTGTTTTTGAAGACCTAAATCACTTTGAAAACTCTTTACTCACCGATGAAAGTCAAGCTCAACTAAATGATGATATTGACCAGTATAAAACGAAATTTGATACCTTAACGGGAGCTAAGTCCTTACTTGTTAAGGAATTGAAAGACACGAATAAACCTAATCTAGAAAATGTTGAAGATGCGTTATCGCAAGCTAAAATCGATTTCAAAGCTAAAGATGAAAAATGGCGCCAATTAGAAGAACGTAATAATCAGCTTATATCTGTTCAGAAAAAATTAGTTGAAGCACATAAAAAAAATGAAGAGCTGGAAAAACAATATAAAACGGTAGGAACATTATATGAAGTATCGAATGGTTTAACTGGGGATAAAGTGAGCCTTCAACGATTTGTGCTTAGTGTCCTACTGGATGATGTTTTGATACAAGCTTCACAACGACTATCAATAATGAGCAGAGGTCGATATCAATTAATTAGAAAAGAGGAGCGTGCAAAAGGAAATAAAGCATCAGGCCTAGAATTGGAAGTTGATGATGCTTATACAGGCAAGTCTCGTCCGGTAGCTACCCTTTCTGGTGGTGAATCTTTCATGGCAGCATTGTCATTAGCCTTAGGTCTATCTGATGTCGTTCAGTCATACTCCGGTGGAATAAAGCTCGATACGTTATTCATTGATGAAGGTTTCGGTAGTTTAGATCCTGAATCACTAGACTTAGCCGTTCGTACTTTAATTGATATTCAATCAACTGGACGTATGATAGGCATCATTTCTCATGTAACTGAGTTAAAAAGCCAGATGGCTCATAGAATTGATGTCAAATTAGGGAAATCAGGTAGCGAAATTTCAGCTGTGGTAGCGTAAACCGAAGATATTCTAGATAATAGGGAACTGAATGATAATTCATAAAAGTAATACTTTTTATATTTTTAGCAGAGTCAGAGCTATATGGTGTAATGCAATCAAACCACTGTTTTCCTTTATTTTTGGGGTGCTCATACCAATTACAGTGAATGCACAAACTCGTGGTGGCACTTGTCAGAATGATATCTGTGAATTTACAGGAGGGTTAATCGGCTTAGCTTTACTTGTGATATTTTTTATTTCTCTTTCTGCATCTATAGCTAAACACGGTTTTTGGAAAGGGGTTTTTGAGCATACAGCAGTTCGTATTCTGATTGTATATTTTGCAATGATCACTGGGTTAATTTTTGCTATGTTGTTAGCTGTTGAAGTTTTTGGAAAATTGGGGGGGATTTTATTATTCCTAGCCATTGCATTCATGCCTAAGTCTTGGATAAAAGGCATTAAAGAAGATGATAAAAAAAATAGCTAACAATCGCCATCAAAAAAGCGCCCGTTGGGCGCTCAACTCGCAACAAGTGAAGGCGTTACCACTACCTGATATGTACTAGCTCAAATCTAAACTGACAGTCCCGATTATAAAACGGGTAACTGTCAGATCAAGTCTGAGCTAGTACATGGTGATGTGATTATGGTGACTAGATTAGTCTGTTTCTAGATCAATATCTGTTTCAGCTTTTGAGCAACAAGTAAGAACTTCGCCATCACGAACAAAGCATAAAGGCTCGGAAGGGTAGATAACTGTGCCGCTTTTTATTTTAATTCTGCAAGCTCCGCAAAATCCATCTCTGCACATATAATAAGGCGCTAATTCTAAAGCTTCCATATTCTCAAGTATTGTTTTGTCAGGATGGCAAGTTCCAATCAACTTGCCATCTATCTTTAACTGCATGGCTACTACAAGTCAAAATCATCGAAGTCTGTTACATCGACTTCTGAATTAATTTGACCAACCAAGTAGCTGCTTATCTCAGCTTCCTGAGGAGCTACTTGAACATTGTCACTTACAAGATATGAGCTTATCCAAGGCAGTGGGTTGCTCTTTACATCGAAAGGTGTATCTAAACCTATCGCAGCCATTCGCTGGTTACTGATGTATTCGATATATGCCTTCAGAATATTAGCATTCAAACCAATCATTGAACCATCTTTGAATAAGTAGTCAGCCCATTCCTTTTCTTGCTCAACTACTTCAAGAAATATCTGACGACCTTCTTCTTTTAGTTCGTCTGACACCTCCTTCATTTCGGAGTCGTCTTTGCCGCTAGACCATAGGTTTAGTATGGCTTGTGTGCTTGAAAGGTGCACGGATTCATCTCGCGAAATAAGCTTTATCAGTTTACTATTCCCCTCAAGCAATGAGCGTTCTGCAAAGGCAAACGAACAAGCAAATGACACGTAAAATCGAATCGCTTCTAGTGCGTTTGTTGAGCAAACAGCTAAATAAAGCTTCTCTTTAACTTTGCGTTCAGTCACTTCGATTTTTTTACCATCAATTTCATGAACACCTTCACCATGTATGTTATACACTTGCGTGATTTGAATAAGTTCGTCAAAGTATTTAGATATACTAACAGCACGTTTGATGATCGCAGGGTTAATGACGATATCGTCAAACACTTCGCTTGGGTCAGTAAATAGGTTTCGCAAAATATGCGTATAAGAACGGCTATGAATAGTTTCAGAAAAAGCCCATGTCTCTATCCATGTTTCGAGTTCGGGTATTGAGACCAGTGGTAAAAATGCAGCACTAACTGAACGAGCCGCAATAGAATCAAGCAGGGTTTGATATTTCAAATTTGAGATAAAGATGTGCTTTTCAGCTTCACTTAGCGTTTGCCAATCGGCTCTATCTTTCGATACGTCCACTTCTTCTGGTCGCCAGAAGAACGATAACTGCTTTTCAATAAGGTTCTCGAATACCATATGCTTTTGCTGATCATATCGAGAAACATTGACGCTTTGACCCATAAACATTGGCTCTGTCAAAGCGTTATTTTGTGTTTGATTAAAGGTGCTGTATTTCATTTTTTAAACCTCACATAAATACTTGTGTTATGCAGCAATGTTATATTTATGTGATGTTTCACATAAGTTGAAAGTCGGTTGGTTGCTTGATTTTGGAGTGTTTGCGGCCGACCGACCAGTGTAGTGTGATGTTTTTTGTATTGAATTTAAGCCAATTAGTTTGCTGTTCCCCTCAAGTAAAGATCTCTCTGAAAACGCAAACGAACAGGCGAAACTAACGTAAAAACGAATAGCTTCTAAAGCATTAACAGAGCACACCGCAAGGTATAACTTTTCCTTTAATTTGCGTAAAGTAACATCATATTCAACACCTTCAGATGTATGTTTACCTTCGCCATGTAAGTTATATAACTGTGAATATAAAATTAAATCATCAAAGTAAAGCGCAATACTTTCAGCACGTTTCAATATTGCAGGGTTAATGATTATTTCATCAAATACTTCACCAGGGTTGGTGAATAAATTTCTTAAAATATGTGTATATGAACGAGAATGAATCGTCTCACTAAATGCCCATGTTTCTATCCATGTTTCAACTTCAGGTAAGGAAGCCAATGGGAGTAACACCGCATTAACTGAACGTGCGGCCATACTATCAAGTAAGATTTGATATTTAAGGTTAGAGATGAAAATGTGCTTTTCGGCATCAGATAGACTTTGCCAATCCCCGCGATCTTTTGATACATCAACTTCTTCTGGTCGCCAGAAGAAAGACAGTTGTTTCTCAATTAAGTTTTCGAATGCCACGTGTTTTTGAACATCATAACGTGATACATTCACAGGGTTGCCAAAGAACATCGGTTCTTTTAAAGCGTCATTATTTTTTTGATTAAAAGTAGTATATTTCATTTTTTATTTATTCCGGGATAAAGCCACATATTTATTTTTTTATGCTGCTATTTTAAGTTGTGTGGCATTTTTTGTGATTTTATGTGTGGTTCCACACAAGTTGAACACGTTGTTTGTGTTTGATTTAGCTTGATTAGTTTTTAAAATTTCGCTATTGTGTGTGTATGGCTGACGGGATTTGAGCTCAATTATCTTGGCGTTACCTTCCATAAGTTCACGCTCAGCAAATGCAAATGAACAAGCAAAGCTGACATAAAAACGAATTGCTTCAAGAATGTTTACCGACATCATAGCGAGGTAAAGTTTCTTTTTCAGCTCGAATAAGTTTACAACCACTGTTTTACCGTTGATTTCATGCTTGCCTTCACCGTAAAGGTTGTAAAGTGAAACAGAGTTAATTAAATCATCGTAATAAGTTGTTACTGCATCAGCGCGCTCGCTAATTTTATCGTTGCTAACGATGTCATCAAAAATAAGCTCTGGTGATTGTGTTACGTTACGAATAATATGGGTGTATGAACGGCTGTGAATTGTTTCACTAAATGCCCACGTTTCTATCCAGGTTTCAAGTTCTGGGATAGACACGATAGGTAGTAGCGCAACGTTAGGAGAGCGGCCTTGTACACTATCAAGCAGTGTTTGATATTTTAAGTTACTTAAAAATATGTGCTTTTCATGCTCTGGTAGCGCCTGAAAATCTAAACGGTCTTTACTCACATCTACTTCTTCTGGTCGCCAAAAGAAAGACAGTTGCTTTTCAATTAACTTTTCAAAAATAGGATATTTTTGTTGATCGTAACGCGATACGTTAACGGTCTGGCCAAAAAACATTGGCTCTTGCATTTGGTTATTATGATTACGACTAAAAGTAGTATAAGACATGTTTATCACTCAAAAAACTATCAGAACAAAGCGGGCTGCATGCCCGCTTAAGATAAAATTAACGACTATATTTTACACGCGCCGCCTGCACAATCGTCATCTTCCACTTCTGGAGTGTCGTCTTGTGCATCAGATGCGCCATCACGGGTATTATGGTAATACAACGTTTTGACCCCCAATTTGTAGGCGCTAAGTAAGTCTTTTAATAAGACTTTCATAGGTACTTTACCGCCTTCAAATTTATTTGGATCATAATTTGTGTTTGCAGAAATAGTTTGGTCAACAAATTTTTGCATGATACCGACAAGCTGTAAGTAACCATCATTAGAAGGTATGTCCCAAAGTAACTCATAGTTGTCTTTCAAACGTTCGTACTCAGGTACAACTTGTTTTAAAATACCATCTTTACTTGCTTTAACACTAATGTGACCGCGTGGTGGCTCGATACCATTTGTTGCGTTTGAGATTTGCGATGACGTTTCTGATGGCATTAATGCGCTTAGTGTTGAGTTACGCATACCGTGTTCTTGTATGCTCTTACGCAGTGCATCCCAATCAAGGTGCAGTGGCTCATCACAAATTTTATCTAAGTCTGTTTTATACGTATCTGTTGGCATAATGCCCTGAGAATACGTTGTTTCGTTAAACTTAGGACATGCACCACGTTCTTTTGCAAGTTCGTTTGACGCTTTCATCAAGTAGTATTGAATAGCTTCGAATGTTTTATGTGTGAGTGCATTTGCACTGCCGTCTGAATAACGCTTACCATTTTTAGCTAAGTAGTAGGCATAGTTGATTACACCTATTCCTAACGTACGACGTCCCATTGTTGCGTTTTTGGCAGCTGGTACTGGGTAGTCTTGAAAGTCGAGTAGGTTATCGAGTGCACGTACTGCTAGCTCCGCAAGCTCTTCTAGTTCATCTAGAGACTCAAGCGCACCTAGGTTGAAAGCAGACAATGTACATAATGCAATTTCGCCTTCTTCGTCGTTAACGTTGTTAAGTGGTTTAGTCGGTAATGCAATTTCTAAACACAAGTTAGACTGACGAATTGGTGCAACTTTCGCTATAAACGGGCTATGTGTATTACAGTGATCTACATTCTGTAAGTATATGCGGCCAGTACTTGCACGTTCTTGTGCAAACACAGAGAACAATTCAATGGCTTTAATACGCTTTTTACGAATAGACTCGTCTTGTTCGTATTTAACATATAACGCATCAAATTCGTCTTGATCTTCAAAAAACGCATCGTAAAGACCTGGCACGTCTGATGGACTAAATAACGTGATGTAATCGTCTTTAATCAAACGAGAATACATTAACTTATTAAATTGTACGCCGTAATCTAAATGACGAACACGGTTGTCATCAACACCACGGTTATTTTTAAGAACTAAAAGGTTCTCTACTTCTAAATGCCATAGCGGGTAGAATAGGGTTGCTGCGCCGCCGCGAACACCACCTTGCGAACAACTCTTAACAGCTGTTTGAAAGTGCTTGTAAAAAGGGATACAACCTGTGTGGTATGCTTCGCCATTACGGATATGGCTTCCTAATGCACGGATACGACCAGCATTAATACCGATACCAGCACGCTGAGAAACATATTTTACAATAGCTGACGATGTAGCATTGATTGAATCAAGGCTGTCGCCACATTCAATAAGTACGCAAGAGCTAAATTGACGAGTAGGCGTACGTACACCAGCCATGATTGGCGTAGGCAATGAAATTTTAAATAACGATACCGCGTCGTAAAAACGCTTTATGTATGAAACTCGTGTTTCTCGTGGGTAATCTGCAAATAAGCTTGCAGCCACTAAAATATATAAAAACTGTGCGCTTTCATAAATTTCACCCGTTACACGGTTTTGAACTAGGTATTTACCTTCTAATTGCTTAACTGCAGCGTAACTAAAATTAAGATCGCGTGAGTGGTCAAGGTATTCGTCTAATTCGTCAAATTCTTGCTCTGTATAGTCAGCAAGTAAGTGAGCATCGTAACGTTTATCACTCACCATTTTTGTTACGTGATCAAATAAACGCGGTGGCTCAAATTGACCGTATGCTTTTTTACGTAAGTGGAATACAGCTAAACGTGCAGCAAGATACTGGTAATCAGGTGATTCTTTAGAAATCTGATCGGCAGCCGCTTTGATAATCGTTTCGTGAATATCTTTTGTACGAATACCATCATAAAATTGAATATGTGACTTTAATTCAACCTGTGAAACCGAAACGTTATTTAAACCTTCGGCGGCCCATTCTATAACGCGATGGATCTTATCAAGATCAAGAGGCTCTTTGCGCCCGTCACGTTTGCTTACAGATAACTGTTGGTTCATAGCTTTGCCTGTATTCCTTGGGGATAATGTATTTTTGACCAATGTTGTACGTCTCAAAAAGAGAAGTAGTGCTCATTTTTTATAAGTTTTACCCAATGAGGTAAATTTAATTGAATAACATTTGGCCACAATATCTGGTGTTGTTCAATTTAGAGATCACAAGATAGTGTGGTCTGAGTTGATTTGCAAGGGGCATAATTGCCCCTATTTGTGGATAACGTTGGGATAACGTATTTGTGTTAGTAGGCATTAACCTTTGATCATTCATTGAAGTTGAAATTTTTAAAAATCAACTCAGGATCGACTAAATTTACACATTTTGAAAATAAATTTCGGCTGCTTTTTTTATCATCAAGCTTTGCGTAAAAACTAACACAATCACAATATATAGTGTTTATATCTAAAATGGGCACTATATATGGTTAAATGCGTCAATAGGGCTACGCCAGTTAAAATCAGCTTTCCAAGTAAGTGCTTCTTCATCGCTTGGAATGTACCCCCACAGAGCAGTAGCTGTAGGCATACCTGCTGCTTTACCCGCTTGAATGTCTCGTTCGGCATCACCTATGTATAAACAGCGATCTGGTATTACGTCCATTAGTTTTGCGCAATGAAGTAAAGGTAGAGGAGAGGGTTTGGCTTCTTCAAGCGTATCACCGCTAATTACAACTGCCGCATTTTTTAAAGCGGGGATCGCAGCGACAAGCGGCTCAGTTAAAAAGCCAGGCTTGTTTGTCATGATCCCCCATTTGATCTTTTTGTGATCAAGTGAGATCAGTAGTGGTTCAATACCGGCAAAGCATTGGGTGTATTTCGCAATGTTTTGGGCATAGCTATCGACCAATTGCTTTATCAACTGTGCTTGTGCAAGAGAGGGCCACAATTCTTTAAAACCCGCTTCCAATAAAGCTGCCGCACCATTAGAAGCCGCTGGGCGATATATTTCGCTTGTTACTTCGGCAATTTGATTTGCTCGTAGTACACTATTAAGTGCAGCGCCTAAATCGTCAGCTGTGTCGAGTAAGGTGCCGTCTAAATCAAACAAAAACGCATCATATTGATAAAGTGCTAATGATGAACCTGCGCTCTTCATTACACCAACTTCTCAAAATGAAGGATATAATTAACACTAACATCATTATTAAGTGTGTATTGTTTAGAGAAGGGGTTATACGAAAGTCCTGAGCTTGCACGTACTTTTAAGCCCGCTTGCTCGGCCCACGCAATTAGCTGCGCCGGTTTAATAAACTTTTTGTGATCGTGAGTTCCCTCTGGAACCATTTTTAATAGTTTTTCAGCACCTACAATTGCGTACAAGTAGGCTTTCGGTGTTTTATTGAGGGTAGAGAAAAAAACATCAGCGCCAGGTTTTGCAAGTTTGGCAACGGCATGAATAATTGAAGCAGGGTCTGGAACGTGTTCGAGCATTTCCATACAGGTAACAACGTCAAATCGTTCAGGGTGTTCTTCAGCGAACTGTTCTGCGGGTATTTTTATGTAATCTACATCTACACCCGTTTCTAGGCTGTGTAATTTAGCGACAGTCAAAGGCTCTTGTCCCATATCAATACCTGTTACCTTTGCCCCCATACGTGCCATACTTTGGCTTAAAATACCCCCACCACAGCCAACATCGAGTGTTTCTTTATCAAATAAACCTTGCGTTTTATTTGCAATAAAATCTAGGCGTAACGGATTAATTTCGTGAAGAGGTTTAAACTCACCCTCTAAATCCCACCAACGCTCTGCGATGGCTTCAAATTTTGCTATTTCTGCGTGATCTACATTTTGATGTTCGGTCATAAAATACTTCCTCGTCAATCTGAGGCCATTATATAGGCCTAAATTGATAAATCGCAAAGTTTTGCGCCTGTAAATTAAAATTAATTGTGATAGCATGTCTGTTAGTAATAATAACAATACTCTTTAAAACCTAATACTGGGTTATTAAGAGCTGCTACTGAAGGAATGTGATATCAAATGACTGATCTCGCCAATGAAATTCTGCCAGTCAATATTGAAGACGAGTTAAAAAACTCCTACTTAGATTACGCAATGAGTGTAATTGTAGGACGTGCATTACCAGACGTACGTGATGGCTTAAAGCCAGTTCACCGCCGCGTTTTGTTTGCAATGAACGAGCTTAGTAATGATTGGAACAAGCCTTACAAAAAGTCGGCACGTGTTGTCGGTGATGTAATCGGTAAATACCACCCACACGGCGATAGCGCAGTTTATGACACGATAGTTCGTATGGCACAGCCATTCTCACTTCGTTATATGCTTGTAGACGGCCAGGGTAACTTTGGTTCTGTTGATGGTGATTCAGCTGCTGCTATGCGTTACACCGAAGTACGTATGGCTAAAATGTCTCATGAGTTATTAGCGGATCTTGAGAAAGAAACGGTTGATTTCGTTCCTAACTACGATGGCACAGAGCAAATTCCTGACGTTTTACCAACGAAGGTACCTAATTTACTTGTAAATGGTTCTTCTGGTATAGCCGTAGGTATGGCGACAAACATCCCACCACATAACTTAACTGAAGTTATCAATGGTTGTTTAGCATTAATTGTTAATCCAGATTTAACCATAACTGAGTTAATGGATTACATTCCTGGTCCAGATTTCCCTACAGCTGCAATCATTAACGGTAAAAAAGGGATTGAACAAGCGTATCAAACTGGTCGTGGCAAGGTGTACATGCGTGCACGCGCTGACATCGAAACAGACGAAAAAACGGGTCGTGAAACAATTATTGTTCATGAAATCCCTTATCAAGTTAACAAAGCACGCTTAATTGAAAAAATAGCGGAGCTTGTTAAAGATAAAAAAATTGAAGGCATTAGTGCACTACGTGATGAATCAGATAAAGACGGTATGCGTATCGTTATTGAGATAAAGCGTGGTGACGTAGGTGAAGTGATTCTAAATAACCTATATGCACAAACACAGTTACAAACAGTGTTTGGTATGAACATGGTTGCACTCATCAATAACCAGCCTAAGTGTTTTAATTTAAAAGAAATGCTTGAAGAGTTTATTATTCACCGTCGTGAAGTAGTAACTCGTCGTACAGTATTTGATTTACGTAAAGCGCGCGACCGTGCACACATGCTAGAAGGTCTAGCAATTGCACTTGCCAACATTGACCCAATTATTGAACTTATTCGTAAGTCTCCAACACCAGCAGAAGCAAAAATAGCGTTAACTGCACGTTCGTGGGAATTAGGTAATGTTAAAGCAATGCTTGAAAAAGCAGGTGAGGCTAACGTTGCTCGCCCAGATTGGTTAGCTGATGATTTAGGTATACGCGACGGCCAATACTTTATTTCTGAGCAACAAGCCCAAGCGATTCTTGACTTACGATTACACAAGCTAACAGGTCTTGAGCACGAAAAAATCTTAAGTGAATACCAAACACTGCTTGATTTAATTGCTGAACTGTTACACATACTGGCAAGCCCAGAGCGCTTAATGGAAGTAATTCGTGACGAGTTAGTTGAAATTAAGGCGCAATATGGTGATGAACGCCGTACTGAAATCAACGCAGCCGCGCATGATATCAGCCTTGAAGACCTAATAACTGAAGAAAATGTTGTGGTTACACTTTCTCACGAAGGCTATGTTAAGTATCAAGCGTTGTCTGATTACGAAGCGCAGCGTCGTGGTGGTAAAGGTAAATCTGCAACAAAAATGAAAGACGAAGATTTTATTGAGCGTTTATTAGTTGCAAACACGCATGATACTATTTTATGTTTCTCTACAGCAGGGCGTTTATATTGGTTAAAAGTATATCAATTACCACTAGCAAGTCGTGCAGCACGCGGTAAGCCAATTGTAAACTTATTACCTTTAGAAGCTGACGAACGTATTACCGCTATTTTGCCAGTACGTGAGTACGAAGAAGATAAATACATCTTTATGGCAACAGCATTTGGTACAGTGAAGAAAACACCTTTAACAGCCTACAGCCGTCAACGTGCTAGCGGAATTATTGCCGTTAACCTAAATGAGGGTGATAGCTTAATTGGTGTTGATATTACTGATGGTACCAACGAAATAATGTTGTTTACCGATGCGGGTAAGGTTGTCCGCTTTAAAGAAGCTGAAGAATCTGCTGTTGTTGATGAAAATGGAAACCCAGTATTAGACGAAGAAGGTAACCCAGAAATTCGTTTCAAGGGTGTTCGTCCAATGGGCAGAACGGCAACGGGTGTACGCGGTATTAAAATGACCGACGAGCAACGTGTTGTATCGCTCATCGTGCCAAAAACTGATGGCGCAATATTGACTGTAACTGAAAATGGTTATGGTAAACGAACTCAACTTGAAGATTACCCATCTAAGAGTCGTGCAACACAAGGTGTTGTATCAATTAAGGTGAGTGAGCGTAATGGTGCTGTAGTAGGTGCTGTTCAAGTTGATGACAACGACGAAATAATGCTTATTTCAAATCGCGGAACGTTAGTGCGTACTCGTGTGAACGAAGTTTCAACAGTTGGTCGTAACACACAAGGTGTTATTTTGATCAGAACTATTGACGAAGAGCAAGTAGTTGGTTTACAACGTATAGAAGAAATTGAAGTTACAGAAAGTGACTTAATCAATACTGAAGACGTTGAAACAGTTGATACAGTTATAGATGAAGTCGTGGATGATAATCCTCCTTCAGAATAATTGAGATTGAAAAAGCGGCCTTGGCCGCTTTTTTTAATGTTGTTGAAAAAAATTAATACAGCGTGGATTTAATATTTTCATGTTGAGTGTATAAATTACTGGAATGAGGCAAAGGTAATGAGTAAATATAATTTTTGTGCAGGGCCGGCTATGCTTCCGCAAGCGGTAATGCAAAAAGCACAAAAAGAATTCTTAGATTGGCAAGACATGGGCGTTTCTGTAATGGAAATTAGCCACCGTAGTAAAGAATTTTTGGCATTAACTGCAAAATGTGAAGCAAGCTTAAGACGCTTAATGAATATTAGTGATGAATTTGAAGTTTTATTTATGCATGGTGGTGGTCGCGGTCAGTTTAGTGCAGTGCCCCTCAATCTTCATCAAGCAGATAAAAAAGCTATCTACTGCGAAAATGGTGTGTGGTCTAAAAGCGCGACAGACGAAGCTAACAAGTTTACTTCAACAACCAGTGTTGATGTACGTAACGATGCAGATGGAAAATTCTCAATTAAAAATGTAGCTGATTGGGTTTTACCTGCAGATGCCTCATATATTCATTATTGTCCGAACGAAACCGTAGATGGTTTAGAAATTTTTGAGGTACCAAGTCATCCAACGGCACCAATTGTTGCTGATATGTCGTCAACAATTTTATCGCGCGAAATTGATGTAGATAAATTTGATTTAATTTACGCTGGTGCGCAAAAAAATATCGGTCCATCAGGTATCGCTATCGTTATTGTGCGCAAAACATTACTTGATCGTGAAGGTTTAGCTAAGCCTGGTATTTTAGATTATGCACTCGAAGCGAAGCAGGGCAGTATGTTTAATACACCACCCACATTTGCATGGTACTTAGCTGCAGAAGTGTTTGAATGGTTAGAAGCCCAAGGTGGTGTAAAAGCGATGGAAGCCCAGAATATCGCTAAGGCTGAACTTCTTTATAATTTTATTGATGAGTCTCCTTTTTATTCAAATAAAGTAGCCAAGCATTGCCGCTCACGTATGAACGTCCCATTTTGGCTTAATGACGAAAGCTTAAATGAAAAGTTTGTATCACAATCTAAAGAAGCTGGTTTATTAGCGCTTGAAGGGCACAGAATAGTAGGCGGTATGCGCGCAAGTATTTATAACGCAATGCCACTTGAAGGCGTACAAGCGCTTGTTGATTTCATGGCAGCATTTGCGAAGGAGAATAGCTAATGGAGCAACTTCGTTTAGAACCAATATCGCGTGTTAACGGCTCTGTGACATTACCAGGGTCAAAAAGTTTATCTAATCGTATTTTACTGCTGGCTGCTCTGGCTAACGGAACAACAGTAGTAGAGAACTTACTCGATAGTGATGATATTCGTCACATGTTGGGAGCACTAGAGCTTTTAGGTGTAACAGTAACACTTAATGAAGACCGAACAGTTGCAACTGTTCATGGTGTTGGTGGTGAGTTCAAAAAACCTAATAAACCTTTATTTTTAGGTAATGCGGGTACAGCATATCGTCCGTTAACAGCTGTTTTAGCTGCTGTTAAAGGTGAATATGAGTTAGTCGGTGAGCCACGCATGGAAGAGCGCCCAATAGGGCACTTAGTTGATGCGCTTCAAGCCCTTGGTGGTGATATTACCTATACAAAGCACAAAGACTATCCACCGCTTAAAATTGTTGGTGGGCAAATTAATGGTGGCGAAGTTGAAATTGATGGCAGTATTTCAAGTCAATTTTTAACCGCTTTATTAATGGCAGCTCCATTATTCAGTGGTGATACGCAAATTACAATTAAAGGCACATTAGTGTCTAAGCCATATGTTGATATTACTTTAGGGGTTATGGCGCGTTTTGGTATTACCGTTGAACATTCAGACTATTCACTATTTAAAGTAAAAGGTGGCCAACAGTATAAATCACCTGAACGCATAATGGTTGAAGGTGACGCATCATCGGCTTCTTATTTTGTTGCAGCCGCAGCCATTGCTGGTGGCGAGATTGAAATTAAAGGTGTGGGTGCTAAATCGGTTCAGGGTGATATTGGCTTTGCGAAGGTGATGGAACAAGTCGGTGCACAAATCGATTGGTACGATGAACGTTTAGTTGTGAGGAAAGGCGAGTTAAAAGGGGTCGACATAGACGCCAATGCCATTCCAGATGCTGCAATGACGTTGGCTACCGTTGCTTTATTTGCTAAAGGTCCCACAGCTATTCGTAATATTTATAATTGGCGTGTAAAAGAAACAGACCGTCTTTACGCTATGAGTACAGAACTTCGTAAAGTAGGTGCAAAAGTTGTTGAGGGGGAGGATTTTATTGAAATAACTCCGCCATTAACATTTAACGATGTCGCTATTGATACTTACGATGATCACCGGATTGCTATGTGTTTTGCCATGGTTGCAGTGGGCGGAAAGCCTATAACAATCAATGACCCTAAGTGTACCTATAAAACATTTCCTACGTTTTTCAATGTATTAGCATCAGTGAGTGAATAGGCTTTTTATAACTATTTATAAAAAGTTACACACTAATAGCAGATATATTTTAATAACTGACGTATAATGTCGCGGTTTATTTAGGTGTGCATTGCAGGAGGTTTAAATGCAGGCGTTATTAATGCCCGTGATCACCGTTGATGGCCCAAGTGGTTCTGGTAAGGGAACTGTTTGTCGTTTGTTAGCCGATAAGTTGGGTTGGGATGTATTGGATAGTGGTGCAATTTACCGCGTTTTATCCCTTGCAGCACTTCATCACCAAATCGCATTAGATAACGAAGAGGCACTTGTACCACTGGCTGCAAATTTAGACGTGCAGTTTTTGGTAGATAGCCAAACTAATGCTGGAAAAGTTATTCTAGAGGGAGAGGATGTAACCACGACTATTCGTAATGAAGAAGTGGGTGCAGCTGCATCAAAAGTAGCAGCTCTTCCTCGTGTTCGTGAAGCGCTATTAAGGCGTCAACGCGCTTTTAGAACCGAAAATGGTTTAATAGCAGACGGCCGTGATATGGGTACTGTTGTATTCCCAGATGCGCCATTAAAAATCTATTTGACAGCGAGCGCACAAGAGCGTGCTCGTAGACGCTTTGTTGAGTTGAATGAGCGTGGGCTTGATGTTACACTAGGTGGTCTATTAGAAGACATTCAAGCTCGTGATGACCGTGATATGAATCGCGCCGTCGCACCGCTTGTGCCTGCAGAAGATGCAATTGAACTCGATACTAGCGAGCTAAATGCACAGCAAGTGTTTGATAAAGTTATTACTTTATTAGATGCAGCTATCTCTGAAGGTAAACTTCCTAAACGAAGTTAAACACATTTTATGCACCAGCAGGATGCCAGTGCTATTTTAACAACCCCATGCAGCATGGTTGCTTATTGGTATTAATATATGAGACGTATATTCGTATGTCAGAAAATTTTGCGCAGTTATTTGAAGAAAGCTTAAAGGGTTTTGAAGCAGAGCAAGGCTCTATTGTTAAAGGTACAGTAATCTCAATCGAGAACAACATTGTACTTGTAGATGCTGGTCTTAAATCAGAAAGTGCTATCCCTGCAGAGCAGTTCAAAAATGCTGCTGGTGAACTAGAAGTTGCTGTTGGCGACGAAGTAGATGTTGCACTAGATGCAATCGAAGACGGTTTCGGTGAAACTATCCTTTCTCGTGAGAAAGCGAAGCGTCACGAAGCGTGGATCCGTCTTGAGAAAGCTTGTGAAGAGCAAGAGACTGTTACTGGTGTTATCAACGGTAAAGTTAAAGGCGGTTTCACTGTTGAAGTTGATTCAATCCGTGCTTTCCTACCTGGTTCACTTGTTGATGTTCGTCCAGTACGTGACACAACTCACCTTGAAGGCAAAGAGCTTGAATTTAAAGTAATCAAGCTTGATCAAAAACGTAACAACGTTGTTGTTTCACGTCGTGCAGTTATCGAATCAGAAAACTCACAAGAACGTGAAGAGCTTCTTGCTAACCTTGTTGAAGGTCAAGAAGTTAAAGGTATCGTTAAGAACCTTACTGACTACGGTGCGTTCGTTGACCTTGGTGGTGTTGATGGTCTACTACACATTACTGATATGGCGTGGAAGCGTGTTAAGCACCCTTCAGAAATCGTTAATGTTGGTGACGAAATCGCAGTTAAAGTTCTTAAATTCGACAAAGATAAAACTCGTGTATCTCTAGGCCTTAAACAGCTTGGTGAAGATCCATGGGCAGCTATCGCTGGTCGTTACCCAGAAGGTTCTAAACTTTCTGGTCGTGTAACTAACCTTACTGATTACGGTTGCTTCGTAGAAATTGAAGAAGGCGTTGAAGGTCTAGTACACGTTTCTGAAATGGATTGGACTAACAAGAACATCCACCCTTCAAAAGTTGTTTCACTAGGTGACACAGTTGAAGTTATGGTTCTTGAAATCGACGAAGAACGTCGTCGTATTTCTCTAGGTCTTAAGCAATGTATTGCTAATCCTTGGCAGGAATTTGCTCGTCTACAAAACAAAGGCGACCAAGTTACTGGTAAGATCAAATCAATCACTGACTTCGGTATCTTTATCGGTCTTGACGGTGGTATTGACGGTCTTGTACACCTTTCAGATATTTCTTGGAACACACCTGGCGAAGAAGCTGTACGTGAATTCAAGAAAGGCGACGAAATCACTGCTATCGTATTGCAAGTTGACCCAGAGCGTGAACGTATCTCTCTAGGTGTTAAGCAAATCGAAGCTGACCCGTTCAATAACTACCTTGATGCAAACAAAAAAGGTGCTATTGTTAAAGGTAAAGTGACTGAAGTTGATGCGAAAGGCGCAACTGTTGAACTTATCGAAGGCGTTGAAGGTTACATCCGTGTAGCTGATATCGCTCAAGAGCGCGTTGAAGATGCAACTACTGTTGTTTCTGTAGGCGACGAAGTTGAAGTTAAATACGTTGGTGTTGATCGTAAGAACCGCACTTTAAGCTTATCTGTAAAAGCTCTTTTCGAAGCAGAAGAGAAAGAAGTACTAGAGAAGCTTAAGAAAGAAGAGCCAGTGTTTGAAAACGCAATGGCAGCTGCTTTCGCAAATGCACAAAAAGACTAATAAATAATTAGTTTTTAGTTGGGAGGGCACTTTTGCCCTTCCTATATCTTTTTATTAAGGAAACGCTATGACTAAGTCAGAATTGATAGAAACACTTGCGGAACAACACGCACACGTTCCAGTGAAAGATGTTGAAAATGCTGTAAAAGAAATTCTAGAACAAATGGCCGGTTCATTATCTTCTTCAGATCGAATAGAGATCAGAGGATTTGGTAGTTTCTCTTTGCATTTCCGCGCTCCTCGCACAGGTCGTAACCCTAAAACTGGCGATACAGTAGAGTTAGATGGAAAGCACGTACCTCATTTTAAACCAGGTAAAGAATTACGCGACCGCGTCAATGCGAGCATTGCCTAGTTAATATAACGGAGTAGTTACTTGTTCAAGGTATTGAAATTTATTCTGGTAGCGCTGTGCCTAATTAGCGCATTTGTATTAGGGTCACAAAACCCGCAGTTAGTACAAGTAAATTATATTATAGCCAGTAATACTCTGCCTTTAGCTGTAATAATAAGTATCTGCTTTTTGTTAGGTGTTCTAATAGGTTGTTTTATAAGCTTTAAGCTATTCTCTCAATTAAAGTGGCAAAATTACCGTTTGAAAAAACAGTTAGCGCCTGAGAAAAATAAAAACAAGCTTGACGTTAATAAAGACACCTAATTATGATTGAGCTTTTGTTTTTACTACTACCTGTTGCAGCCGGCTACGGTTGGATTATGGGTAAAAACAGTGCTAAAAATCATGCTCATCAACTTAATCGTCAAATAACTTCTGAATACAGTAAAGGGCTTAAGTTTCTATTAGACCGTGAAGAAGATCAAGGTTTAGAACACTTAATAAATTTACTAGAGGTTGCAGCGGATTCAGTTGAACATTACTCTACACTTGCCACTATGTTTCGTCGCCGAGGCGAATTAGACCGCGCAATCAAAATCCATGAACTTCTCCTAAAACACCCAAGTTTGAGTGAGCAGCAAGCCGCTACTAGTCGCTTAGAGTTAGCCGAAGACTATATAATGGCTGGATTGCTAGATGGTGCAGAAGAGCATTTGGTTTGGTTGGTCAAGGCCGACCATGTAGAAGCTCTCGATCCTATTATTACCTTATACTCGCAAACTCGTGAGTGGGATAAAGGTATTAATATGTTTGAATCTCACAGCGAATTATTCTCTAAAGAGCAACAATTTAAGGCTATCGCGAATTTTTATTGTGAGTCTGCCCTTAGTGACAGTACTCCTCAAATTATGCGAAAAGCAATTAGCCTAAACTACAAAGCCGTTCGGCCTTTGTACGAGCTAGGTGTTATCGCTTTTTCTAAAGAAGATTATGTTAAAGCGATATACTATTGGCGTGAACTTATTTGCCAGTTTACTTTGTTTGCCCCCTTATTCATTGATGATCTGGCGCATAGCTATAAGCAACTAAATTTAACGCATCAATTTCATGAGTTAGTAAACGATTTACTAGATAAGGGTGGTGTTCTTATAAAAATAAAACATTGCCAAGCTCTTTTAGAGCAAGGTCATACAAAACAAGCTTTCGATTTTTTAACTGACAGTTTAAAAAGACAACCAACGATCAGGGGGTTTAGTTTTTTACTGCAGCTAATGGGTGACCAAAATAAAAATACAAAAGAAGTACTTAATGAAATTGATAGCCTTGTAACGTCATATATTGCTACTAAGCCTGATTTTCAATGCCAGCATTGTGGCTTCACAAGTTATACAATTTATTGGAATTGCCCTTCTTGTAAACATTGGGAAACCATTGTCCCAAGTAGAGGTTTAGACGGATTTTAATAACCCCTAAATACTTAATTATTGTAATGCCCTTACAAATTCGACTAGAAGTTTAACTAGCATCTATATACTAATTAAACCTCCTTACTCACTTTGTGTAAGTTCGCCTTGATAACTAAGTTGAATATATAAAAACTCTTTACTGCTATAGATTAGGATAACTATGTCTTTCGAAAATTCAAAAAAAGTGCTTATCGCTTTAGACTACGACGATCAAGAAACAGCATTAGCATTTGTAAAACAGCTTTCGCCCGATACTTGTCGATTAAAAGTAGGCAAAGAAATGTTTACTTACTTTGGCCCTGAATTTGTAAAAGAGTTAATTGAACTTGGTTTTGATGTATTTTTAGATTTAAAGTTTCATGATATTCCTAATACAGTTGCAAAGGCAGTTACAGCTGCTGCAAAAATGGGCGTTTGGATGGTAAATGTTCATGCGTCAGGCGGATATGAAATGATGCACAAAGCAAAACTTGCTTTAGAAGAATTTGGAGATAAAGCACCAATTCTTATTGCTGTAACTGTGTTAACAAGTATGGATGAACCAGAATTAAAACGTTTAGGTATAAACAAATCACCACAGGAGCAGGTAATATACCTTGCAAAACTAGCTAAGGAAGCAGGCCTTGATGGTGTTGTTTGTTCTGCTCAAGAAGCGAATGTTTTAAAGGCTGAACTTGGTGAGCATTTTAAATTAGTTACCCCAGGTATTCGCCCTGAAGGCAGTGAAGCAGGCGATCAAAAAAGAATAATGTCTCCAAAACAAGCAATTGAAGCTGGCAGTGATTATCTAGTTGTAGGCAGACCGATTACTAAAGCAGCAAATCCAGTAAAAGTACTGCAAGATGTTAATGAATCTATAAAATAATTTACAAAAAACAGCAAATAAGTACTAAACCCCTTACGTTATGTGTAATTTGTGTTACATTTATAATATCAAAATGATGTAAGGGGTTTATTTTGAAGCTATTATTTGGTTCAGTGTTGATTATCATTGCAGGCTTTTCAGTTAACAAACATGTATTTTCTAGTAAGGCTTATGATGGCGTTACAACAGTAACAGACGTTATCTCAGCTTATCCTGTAGACATGTTTGATTTTAAAAAAACAATGAAGGATTATGCTCACCATCTTTGCTACAGAAATTCTGACGCTTTAAAAGCTCAAGATATCACTGTCAGTGATTGTTTATCTCATCATGATGAAAAGAAATTGGAGTGTGAAATAAAGGTTTTTAGATTAGCGCCGCAAAACTTAGAATCAGAAAGGGAAGTACTTAATTACTCAAGAGAGTATACACAGTGTACATTGCCTTATAAGTATATTTTAGGGTAAGCACTCACAATATAAAGATATCATGAGCGCTATAAAATTATTTAGATTTTAAGCGGATAGATTTCGCTTCAATCTCAATAAGCTCTTGCTTAAATAATCCACCAATTGCTTTTTTATAGTTAGCTTTACTTGTTGAAAATACTTTTTTAATAAGTTCAGGATCAGATTTATCGCCAATGGCGAGTATGCCGCCTTCGTTTTTAAGCTTTTCCATTATTTTATCGCCAAGCTCACTTACTTTACCCATGCCTGGTTTTTCGAGTACAACATCAATTTTTCCGTCTTCTCGTACTTTTTGGACAAAGCCTTTAAGCTTTTGCCCTACAAATAAGTTTTTGAATACCATATTGTAAAATACAACACCAAAGTGAGACTCTTCTATAAGCACCTTGTAGCCAATATCTGTTTTACCAGCAACAATCAAATCAACCTCTTGTAGGCGGGTGTATTCAGGCTCATCCTTTGATAAAAAGCGATTAAAGTTAGTTGAAGCACAAATGCGTTGACTCGCATTATCAAGATACAAACGAACAAGATAAGAATGCCCCTCTTGCATACGTGGTTTTTGTTCATTAAATGGGGCTAATACATCTTTTTCTAATCCCCAGTCTAAAAATGCACCAATACTATTTATTTCCTTAACACGTAAAAGGGCGTATTCACCTACCTGAGCATGTGGCTTTTTAACAGTCGCCGTTGGTAAATTAGCATTATCTAAATATATAAATACGCTAATGCTGTCACCAGCTTCAAGTTCATCTCTGATTTCGTTTTTTGGTAAAAAAAACTTCACCTAAATCATGACCGTCCAAGTAAGCGCCTTCATTACTTACTTCTTTTACAAATAGGGTTTGTGTTGTTCCAAGGTAACTCATAATTATTCCTGCTCAGGCTTTTTTTTACGGCGCATTGGTGAATCGCCATCGATATTCATAGGGGCTTTAATGGGTGCCGCTGGTTTTTTAGGTTTTGCTTTACGTTTAATTTGTGGCTTTTTAACCTGCGTTACTTTTTTAGCTTTAAGAGTTGCAGCAGGTTTTTTCTCTTTGATCCCTTTAAATTTAGCTTTAAGCCCGTCAATAGTTGCAAATTTAAGCTCATCGTTTAAAAAAGATTTAATTGCTAAATAACTAGCCCAATCTTTAGGGCCTACTAACGAAATAGCGGTACCTTTAAAACCAGCACGTCCAGTTCTACCTATTCTGTGTACATATTCTTCTGCATGTTTTGGTAAATCAAAGTTAATTACATGCGTTACGCTTAACAAATCTAAACCACGGGATGCGACATCAGTGGTAATTAATATTTTAAAGTTTTCTCTGCTAAACGAGTCCATAATGTCTAAGCGTTTGCTTTGTGTTAAATCTCCCGCTAGTGCGACTGATTTAAATCCTTTGTTGTTTAGTTCTTCGCTCAAACGACTTGTATCTGCCCGGGTGGCAGTAAATATTATGCATTGGCCAACTTCGTCTTGCTTTAAAAAGTGTGCTAATAACGCTTCTTTGTGATCTAGGTGGTCGGCTAAGTAGAGTGTTTGCGTTATATCGCTGTGCTGTTCGTTTGCAGCACTAAGTGTGATCTGTTTTGGTTTTTTTAATAAATTACGCGAAAGAGCATCTACTTGAGCGTGGTCTAGGGTTGCTGAAAACAATAATGTTTGGCGAAGACGGTGATTGGCTTCGTCGTTAATTAACTTTAATTGCTCAGTAAAGCCCAGATCTAAAATACGGTCTGCTTCATCAAAAATTAGCAGTTCTAAACCACTTAATTGTAACGAGCGTTTGCTAATATGATCGGCCAAACGACCGGGTGTTGCCACTACAAACTGTGGGTCGTTCCTTAATGCTTTAATTTGGTCATTAAAGTTTTCACCACCTAATACTTTTACTGCTTTAATTGCCGTGCCCGCTATTAACAAACGCAGCTGCGTAAATACTTGTGTAGCTAATTCGCGAGTAGGGGCAACAATAAGTACACGTGGATCGCGTTTACTGAGTGCTTTTTGCTTTATAACCCGTTGTACTGCGGGTAATAAAAACGCCAAGGTTTTGCCCGACCCAGTCTTTGACTGAGCAAAAATGTCATGCCCTGCAAGTGCGGTAGGCACTGCATGTGCTTGAATGTCTGTGGGCTGGGTGATCCCTTGATGTGCTAATTGTGTTTCAAGGCGAGTATCAATCCCAAGATCAGTAAAGTGCAATGTAATGTTCTCCAATGTGCAACTTAAATTAATTGCTGCATTATAGCGTACACATGGCTTATCCCGACAGCAAAAAGCAAAGTATGGTGCTATTTTTTGCAATTAATCTAAAAAAGCGTAAAATACGCGCCCCATATGCGCCGGATTTACGATTCGGTAAACGCCAATATTGGCTAATAAGGCAAAATAGGAAATAAAATGACAGCTGTTCATAAAGATGATCTTACCAGCGAACACTTTGTAGTGTGCGCTTTATACAAATTTGTAGGCCTACCTGAATTTGAAGCATTACGTAAACCTCTACTGGAGGTTATGGAAAAAAACGAAGTGCGAGGCACATTACTTTTAGCTGCAGAAGGAATTAATGGCACTGTTTCTGCAAAACGAGCGGGCATTGATAACCTCCTTGTATGGTTAGATGAACAGCCAAATTTAAAAAACATTGTTACTAAAGAATCCTATGATGACGAATGTCCGTTTTACCGCACAAAAGTAAAACTAAAAAAAGAAATCGTAACAATGGGCGTAGAGGGAATTGATCCTCTTAAAGTAGTGGGAAGCTATGTTAAACCTCAAGACTGGAATGCATTAATTTCTGACCCCGAGGTTGTACTTATTGATACGCGTAACGATTACGAAATTGAAATTGGCACATTTCAAAATGCCGTTGATCCAAATACAACAACGTTTCGTGAGTTCCCTCAATGGGCAAAAGAAAACCTTGATCCTGAAAAACATAAAAAAGTTGCTATGTTTTGTACAGGTGGTATTCGATGTGAAAAATCAACAGCTTACATGAAAGAGCAGGGCTTTGATGAAGTTTATCACTTAGAAGGTGGTATTCTTAAATACTTAGAAGAAGTGCCAAAAGAAGAAACCATGTGGGAAGGCGAGTGTTTTGTATTTGATAATCGCGTTGCTGTTGATCATGACCTACAGAAAGGTTCTTACGATCAATGTCATGCGTGTCGTATGCCTATTACTGAACAAGAAAAACAAAAACCTGAATATTTAGAGGGTGTTTCATGTCATCATTGTATTGATAAGGTAACTGATGAGCAGCGAGCCCGTTTTGCAGAGCGCCAAAAACAAATTGAGCTCGCACAGGCTCGTGGTGAAGGGCATATAGGTAACGAAGCACAGACCGTTCTTCAACAACGCAAAGAGGCTAAAAAAGCACAAAAAGATGCTCAACGTGGTAAGTAAGTCATCTTTAAAATAGTATTTAATAAAAAAAGAAGCTTTACGGCTCTTTTTTTTGGCTAAAATTTGTTATTCATCTTACATAGTTGAGTGTTCAGCGTTAACACAGGCTAATTTTGATCACACTTTTGTTACACTGCGTATAGTGGTCAACAAAATGGTTTATAAGGTGGTTCTTTGAAATTGCGCATACTTCTATTAAATATCTATTTGTTATTATTCATTTTTAGCACAGCAGCATCTAGTGCAAATGTAATGGTACAAAAAGTTACAACGGAACGTACAAAAGAAGAGGTTAAAGCTGTAGGTAATGCAGAAGCAATTCACTCCGTTACATTATTTCCTGCTGTGGGTGATAGAGTAACAGCCGTACACTTTAAACCGGGTAACTTCGTAAAGGAAGGAGATGTTTTAGTCGAGCTTGACTCTCGCAGACAAAAAGCAGCTCTTCAACAAGCAGAAATAACCTTAGCAGATACCCAACGAACACTTAACAGGCTCAGCGAAAGTCACAAAAAGGGAGCAATTCCTAAAAGTGACTTAGATGATGCAAAAACTTTGCATGCACTGGCCGAGGTTGCTCTTATTAATGCTAAAACAGATCTGGAAGACAGAACTGTGCTTGCGCCATTTGATGGTGTGATGGGACTTACTGAGGTAGAAAAAGGGGATCGCATTACAGAGCAAACTGCCATTGCAACAATTGATGATACTCGCAGTTTGTACATTAATTTTAACGCCCCCGAGTCAGCTGTCTCAATACTAAAAAATAAAGGTATTGTGGAAGTAACACCATGGCAAAGCGCAAAAGCTATTAATGCTCTCGTTTCATATCTAGATTCACGAATAAATCCACAAACCCGTACCTTACGTGTCAAAGCCAAACTGGAAAATGCAAATGATCAGTTTATGCCTGGTATGAGTTTTCGAATTAATATTACCATGCAAGGGGAGTCATATGCTGTTGTGCCTGAGGCTGCACTTATGTGGGGAGCAACAGGGCCTTATGTTTGGAAAAGTATAGATAAAAAAGCAAAGCGCATAGATGTAAAAATAGAGCAACGCTTAGCTGGGCGATTGTTAGTTTCAGGCAATTTAAATGAAAACGATATATTGGTTGTTGAAGGCGTACAGCGCTTGCGCGAAAACCAAACATTAACGTTTGCTAATGCTAGTAATTTAGAGGAATAACAATGAAAAATTCCCCTATGATGCAAGACCTTCCTTCAATGGCAATTCGCCGCCCAGTGCTCATTGTTGTTTTGAATCTACTAATAATAATTGCTGGTTTAGCTGCAATTGCAGGAATTGAAGTCAGAGAATTACCAGATGTTGATAGGCCACGTATAACTGTTTCGGCTTCATTTCCTGGTGGGTCTCCAGAAACGGTCGATACAGAAGTAACCAGTAAACTAGAAGGGGCAATAGCCCGTGTAAGTGGTGTTAAATCAATTCGCGCACAAAGTGAAGAAGGCAATGCACGTATTGTTGTTGAGTTTCGCCCTGGCGTAGATTTAGACAATGCAGCTAACGAAACCCGTGAGTCTGTTGCGCGTGTGCAACGAGAATTACCAGAGGAAGTTGAACGTGTTGCAATTATCAAGGCCGATAACGATGCAGAAGCTGTTGTTTCGCTCACTGTATCAAGTAATAGTCTAGCACTTGAAGCCCTTACTGAACGTGTTGAAACCGATTTAGCTCCTCAGTTTTTAACCATACCAGGCGTTGCCGATGTCAGGTTAAACGGGGATCGTAAACGTGTTTTGCGAGTTCGCTTAGATCCATTAAAGTTAAGTAGTTTTAACCTTACCATTCCTGATGTGGCAGATGTTTTACGAGAAGCGCCATTTGATGTACCAGCAGGAAGCCTTAAATCAAGTGACCAACAAGTCATAGTCAGAGCCGATGCGACTTCTATTACCCCCAATGAAGTAGCTGATATTATTGTTAGCGGTGATACGCGAGTAGGTGATATTGCATCAGTCTATTTTGGCCCTGCAGATCCGCGCTCTATGGTTCGTTTAGATGG
The DNA here is from genome assembly GCF_000241365.1 of Pseudoalteromonas sp. BSi20480. Lineage (NCBI taxonomy): Bacteria > Pseudomonadati > Pseudomonadota > Gammaproteobacteria > Alteromonadales > Pseudoalteromonadaceae > Pseudoalteromonas > Pseudoalteromonas sp. BSi20480. Next base: position 27,861 of record NZ_BADX01000169.1, read on the forward strand.
CAAACCCGTTATTGGTATGGAGGTTATTCGTCAAGCGCAATCTAATACAATTGAAATATCGGATGAAGTTTTACAGTTACTTGAAAACATGCGCGAACGATTCCCTGAACTCGAATTTACGCTCACCTCAGACGATGCTCAATTTATAAGAAGCTCTGTTGACGAAGTAATAAACTCCTTAGTGCTTACTGTTTTGTTAGTGGTAATAACGTTATGGGTGTTTATAGGTTCGTGGCGCGCAACACTTGTGCCTGCATTTGCCATACCTGTTGCGCTTATAGGGTCTCTTGCACTTATTTGGGCCCTTGGTTTTTCTATTAATATACTCACTTTATTAGCACTCGTGTTAGCCACAGGTTTAATAGTTGATGATGCAATTGTTGTAAGTGAAAACATACAACGACAAAGAGGGCTAGGGCTTGGTCGGCGAGCATCAGCAGTAATAGGAACTCGAGAAGTATTTTTTGCGATAGTTGCAACGACAGCCGTATTAGCTGCGGTTTTTATCCCTATTGCATTTTTACCTTCTACGGCAGGACGATTATTTAGAGAGTTTGGCGGGGTGCTTGCAGGTGCAGTCATTATTTCAAGTTTTGTTGCGTTATCACTTGTCCCTGCATTGACTTCAAAATTAAAACTAAAAAAACAAAGCAACCATCCATTTGCCAAAGTAGGTAATAAGTTAGTAAGTCTTTATAGCATAACGATTAAAAGCGTTCTAAACCGCGCTTGGCTTGTGCTCATAGCTTGTATATTAATAGCCTTTGGTTCTGGCGCATTGTATTTAAACCTCGATAACGAACTATTACCCACAGAGGACAGGGGGAAAATTCGTATATTTGCCAGAGGCCCAGACGGTGTTGGGTTAAACTTTATGGACAGGCAAGCAATGCAAATGGAAGATATTTTGTTACCTTATGTAGAAAGTGGTGAAATAGAATCTATTTACACAGTTGTTGGGCAATGGGATCCTAATATTGTTTTTATTACCGTACCGCTAAAGCATTGGGACGACCGTCAATTTAGCCAGCAAGAAATCATTAATAAAATTCGCGGACCATTAGGTGAAATCCCAGGCGCAGCTGGTCGTGCATCCGGTTCTAATAGTTTAAATCTTAGAGGTCAAGGTGGCGGTATAGAAATCGCTTTATTAGGCCAAGACTACCAACAAATTTTTGTTGCTGCACAAGATTTTGCAAAGCAAATTGAAAACGCAATCCCGGGTATTGCGCCTGTAAGAGTCTCTTATCAGCCGTCACAACCACAATTACGTGTAAATATTGATAGGCGAAGAGCCGAAGAGTTGGGTGTATCGCTAAGTGATATCTCAATTACACTTCGCGCTGCCATCAATGGGGATGATGTTGCGGATCTCAACATTGGCGACCAATCAATACCCATCATGCTGCAAGTACAAAACCAAGTTATTCAAGATCCAAGTGATTTAGCAAACCTCTATGTGGCAAGTTCGCAAGGTAGGTTAGTGCCGATTAGTAGCTTAGCTAATATTAGTGAAGAAGGAGTAGCCGCTGAGCTTGAGCGTCATGCACAGCGTCGTGCTATTGAATTAGATATGGAGCTACCGGATGGTATGACGATTGCCGATATAGTCGATCAAATTCGCAATTTGTCTCAGCAGTCGTTGCCTCAAGGTATTACCCTTGCGTTTAAAGGTGAAGCGCTGACCTTTGAAGAAACAGCAAACGAAGTACTTTTAACTTACGTGTTGGCTTTTCTAATTGTATTACTGGTATTAGCAGCTCAATTTGAAAGTGTAAACAGTGCAATAGTGGTAATGCTAACAGTTCCATTTGGTATTACTTCGGCTATTTTAGCGCTTTATTTAACAAATACGTCTCTTAATATTTATTCGCAAATTGGTCTAGTGATGCTCATTGGTCTAATTGCGAAAAATGCCATTTTATTAGTCGAATTTGCAGATCAACTTCGAGACCAAGGCTTATCAGTTCGTGAGGCGGTTGAAGAGGCTGCACTGGTTAGATTACGTCCAATCACCATGACACTCGTTTCTACGTTACTTGGTGCACTGCCATTAATTTTATCAAGCGGGGCGGGTGCTGAAGCACGTAATGCAATAGGTTGGGTTGTATTTGGTGGTCTCTCGCTTGCTGTTTTATTTACTTTATACTTAACACCAGTCATCTATTTAGGACTTGCACGTTTCACTAAGCCAAGAGGGGATGAAACTAAACAGCTTGCCCAAGAGCTTGAACAAACAGAATAAACCTTTAGTGGCCTAATTAATCTTTTTTCTTTAAAAAACGGTTAATTAGGCCCACAATTGCATTATTGGAAATCAGTAGGGATCTATAATGCAAAGCGAACAAATTGAAATAGCGCAATTTTTATCACAACACCCTCCTTTTGATGATCTTCCTCAAAAAGCATTAGATGAACTTGCTAAACAAGTCGAAGTCAGTTACTTCAGGGCTAATACCGATATTTTACAATACGGCCAAGACATAGCCGATTTGTACATCATAAGAAGTGGCGCTGTTGAAATGTATCGCCGTGATGGCGAGCTCTATAACCGTTTGGCCACTGCGGGAATATTTGGGCAAATGGGCTTGTTGATGAATCGCAAAGTACGTTTTCCGGCTACAGCGCTTGAAGACACGTTAGTGTATTGTATAAACGTTGACATATTTTTGCAGTATTGTGATGAATTTGAAGTCTTTGCAGATTATTTTGAAACCGATGGTAATGTGCGTTTGCATCAAGCAATTGTTGAGCAAGCCGATGGCAACGATTTAACCACTGCCAAGGTGAAATCGTTACTTCACCGAGACGTTGTTACAGTCGATGCAACTGAAACAGTAAAAAATATTGCACAGCTCATGACCGATGAGTCGGTTTCGTCAGTGCTAGTGACCGACATTAATAAGCCTATTAGTAACGACCCTCAAGAAGATGACGGGCAAGTCGTTGGCATAATAACAGATAAAGATTTACGAACTAAAGTTGTTGCGCAGGGGCTTGAGTACACCACGCCCGCACACGTTATTATGTCAACTAACCTAGTGCTACTTGATCAAAATGACTATATTTTTGAAGCCGTGCTAGCCATGCTCAGAGATAACTTACATCATCTTCCTGTGGTACAAAAAAAACGCCCAATAGGTGTTATATCACTGTCAGATATTCTACGTTATGAATCGCAGAGTAGCTTATTGTTGGTGCGTGGTATATTGGCTCAGCAGTCTGTTGAGGACTTAGCTCACTACGCAAATCAGCTTCCCCGTGTATTTGTGCGCATGGTAAATGAAGATGCAAACTCTCATATGGTTGGTACTGCAATGGCTGTGATTGCTCGTACATTTAAACAACGGTTGCTAATACTCGCAGAAGAAAAATTCGGCCCGCCGCCAGTACCCTACTGCTTTATTGCATTAGGCTCTATGGCTAGAGATGAGCAGCTTATTGTTACCGATCAAGACAATGCACTTATACTAGATAATAGCTATGACGACGAAAAACATAATGCTTATTTTCAAAATTTGAGTGACTTTGTTTGTGATGGATTAGCTCAATGTGGCTATAGCTATTGCGACGGTGAAATTATGGCGTCATTCAAGAAGTGGCGAAAAACACAGGACCAATGGTTTGAGCAATTTGCCCAATGGATTGCTGAACCCAAACCACAGGCTTTACTTAACAGTTCTATATTTTTTGATTTAGACGGCGTGTGGGGTAATACAAAATGGGCTAATGAGTTAAAAACATATATTGCTAAACACAGTGCAAATAACAGACTGTTTCTAGCAAATATGGCAGCAAATGCTCGTAATAGAACACCTCCACTTGGTTTTTTTAAAGGGTTTGTTCTTGAACACAATGGGCAGCATCAAAAATCTATGAATTTAAAACGACGTGGCACAGCGCCATTAAGTGATGTTGTTCGCGTCCATGCACTTGCCATTGGATCTCGTAAGCAAAATTCATTTGATCGCCTAGAAGATATTATAGAAGCCAATGTTTTGCCTGCAGGCAAAGCGCAAGACTTACGTGATGCGTTAGAGTACATTTCGATGACCCGTATACGTCATCAGGCATGGCAAATTGAGCAGGGTGAAGTACCCGACAATAATCTTGATCCGCATCTACTTTCTCCATTTGAACAGCGTCATTTAAAAGATGCTTTTGCTATTCTAGATAAGGCGCAAAATTACCTAAAATTTTGTTATACCGCACACTCGGGTGTGAAATAATCTATGTTTTTCAAAGAAGTTAAAAACTGGAATGCACGTTATGCTCAGCTTGCCGATGATGCGCAAAACAACTTACTAAAAGAGTTTTATTTATCTACATTTAGTGATGCTAGTGCTTCTGTAAAAGACATTCCTTTTGTTGCATTAGATTTTGAAACAACAGGGCTTAATAGTAAAACAGATGATATTGTGAGTGTAGGGTTAGTGCCATTCACATTAGCGCGAATATACTGTAAACAGAGTAAACATTGGGTGGTTCAGCCAAGACGAAACCTAAGTGAATCATCTATTGTGATCCACGGTATTACTCATAACGATGTTGATAACGCGCCTGACTTTGACAACATTATAGCCCCTTTACTTGATGCTTTGCGTTCTAAGGTGATTGTTGTTCACTATGCGGCAATCGAACGTGGCTTTTTTAATAGTGCCTTATTATTGCGATTAAAAGAGCATATTGAGTTTATGGTTGTAGATACCATGGAACTTGAGCGAAGAGCGCTCAAAGCAAAACAAGGCTTAATAGGGCAGCTATTTAACACTAAACTGGGATCGCTAAGGCTAAATGACTGTCGTAAACGTTATTCTCTACCTGTTTATGAGGGACATAATGCGTTAACCGATGCGCTTGCAACCGCTGAGCTTTTACAAGCTCAATTGCGTCATCATTACACAGAAGAAACACCGTTGTGCACTATATGGAGCTGAACACATATAAATAAAAA
>NZ_BADX01000168.1:0-61914 GCF_000241365.1 Pseudoalteromonas sp. BSi20480
GGTGGCATTTGCCACCTTTTTTAATACCTAAAATTTATAACACTCACGACATTTTACGAATTGTACTAAGTGGTGCTAAGCGTAAAATCCAATGCAGGAATGCCCACGGCCAGCTTGGCACAAAGCTGTTGGCTTTTTCTTTATTTATTGCTTTTACCAGTGCTTTGCAGCCAGTTTCGGTATCAACAATAAACGGCACTGTTTTTACTTTTTCGTTTATTTCGCTTCTTATAAAACCTGGATGTACACAGCTTACTTTTATAGGCGTGTGCATTACATCTATGCGTATGCCCTCACTTAATGAGGTAATAGCCGCTTTAGTGGCGGCGTAAACGGTCATGGCGCGCCTAAAACCACGTACAGCACTAATAGATGAAATAGTCACTAAGTGTCCATGGTTTTGCGCTCTAAAAATTTCCATTGCGGCCTCAGCTTGCGCCAGTGCGGCCACAAAGTTAGTTTGTGCGGTTTGTTTATTGGCATTAAAGTAACCCGTACCAATAGAAGCCCCCTTGCCCATACCAGCATTTATAATTACTCTATCAAGGCCGTTAAGCTCTTCTTTAAAGGCATTAAATACGCTAAATACTTGTTCGTGATCGTTAACATCAAGCACTTTTATGCTAATGGTTATGTTTGGGTTTATTTGTTCAAGCTCACTTTTTAGCTGCTCTAACAGCTCAAAGCGCCGAGCACATAAAGCAAGATTACAACCTTGTTTTGCAAACTCTTTTGCCATGCCTTTGCCTAAGCCTGAACTTGCACCTGTTATTAGTATGTTTTTGCGCATAATTAGATCCTTAGGTGTATGTAATTAATTTTTGTTGTGGGTGGCACTCTAAAAAGTGATGCTCGTTTAAACTACTTATCGTTAATTTTTGATTTTTTCCTTTGCCGCGCGCCACTACTTTGGTTACGCCTGCGTTTACTAAGCTCCAATTAATATCAATAAAGCGCTCGAGCTTTAGCCCCATTAAATGGCTGGTTATAATGCTAATAGGCCCGCCAGAGGTGTAAATAAGTACTTTTTTACCGTGGTTTTCATTGGCTATTTGTTCAAGTGCGCCCAGTACTCGCGCAGTAAATGCATTAAAGCTTTCGTTATACTGAGTGCTGTCGGGGTTGAGTACCCATTGCTGTATGGCGCTGATAAATACCGTTTTAAAGTATTCCATAGGCTCGGCTTGCTCGCTAAGTGCAGCACGCACTTGGCTTGGGGTGGCAAGCTGTGGGTTATAAACCGCTAAAATGTGTTCGTGATCGTACTCGTTTAAACGCGCATCGTTTATTACCACAGGCGTATTATTAACACTTGCTAAACTAAGCTCTGCGGTTTGATTATGGCGCAGCATAGTGCCTGCAAATACAGCATCGGGTGTTAGCTGCTTTTTAGCTAAATATTCACCCAGTAGTGTGGCTTGCTGTTGCCCTTTTGTTGAGAGCGTATCGTAATTATCAGCCGAAAAACTGGCCTGCCCGTGGCGTACAAAATATAAAATACACATTAGACTTTACCTTGGTTGTTAATGGCTTTTTTACAGCGCCATAAAAGGTAATGTACAAACACCCAAAAGTGTTTAAAGGCAGGGTTTTTAGTTTGCCCATGGTGATAGCGGTAATAAATTTGCTGCACAATGCCGGCAAGTCTAAATAGTCCGTACACTTCGTAAAAGGTAAAGTCATCTACGGTTATATTCATTTTTTTACAGTAGTAGGCCACCACTTCTTTGCGCGTTAGCATACCCTCTAAGTGAGTGGGTTGACGGCGGGTGGCTTGGGCTAAAAAGTCATCTCCTGGCTCTACCCAGTAAGCCAGTGTATTGCCCAAATCCATAAGTGGGTCGCCAAGGGTGGCAAGTTCCCAATCTAAAATACCCAGTACGTTGGTGTAGTCGTTTGCATCAAGCACAACGTTATCAAACCTAAAATCGTTATGTGTTATGCAAATGCGCTCGTTACTTGGCATGTTGTTTTCAAGCCATTTAATTACTTTTTTGCCGCTGGGTACATTCCAAGTTTTGGCTTTAGTAAAGCGCTCGCTCCAGCCGCTAATTTGGCGCTGTGTATAGCCTTTGCCTTTGCCTAAATGGCTTAAGTTGGCCTGTTTGTAATCTACTTTGTGTAACTCTACTAGGCAGTCGAGTACGTTTTCGCACAGCTTTTTGGTGCGCTCGGGCGTTAATCCGCGTGGTAAATTTTTACGCGGAATTATCCCCGTAAGCTTTTCCATAACGTAAAAATCGGTTCCGAGTATGTTTTCATCGTCGCAAAACGCCTCCATATTTGGCACATAGCCGTAAACTGGCTTTAGCGCCTGCTGAAGTTTAAACTCGCGGCCCATATCGTGTGCGCCTTTGGCTTTGGTGCCTTTGGGCGCACGGCGTAATATAAGCGACTGCTCTGGGTATTCTAAGCAGTAGGTCCAGTTTGATGCCCCCCCTGCGTATTGAGTAACACTTGGCTCGCCAGTTAATTGTGTAATGTGTTGCTTAAGCCAGGCATCTACTTTTTGTGTGTCGAGCTCTTCGCCTTGGCGTACGTTTTTGGCTTGATCTAATAATTGTGTGTTCATTGCTAGCCTTTATTATTTTGATTTTAAACGTTGCATAGAGCGTGTTTTTTTCAGCATGCTTTTAATGTACCACTCAACGGGGAGTAGTTTTTTCATTAAAAAGGCCTGTTTACCTAATTTATGGGTCAAAATTAAAAATGGGCGTTTAAGTGACTGCTTATAAATAATATCGGCAACTTGCTCTGCGTTTATGGGGGAGCGCTCAAAGGCACGGTTAAGCATGGTTTTCATGGCCGGCTCGCTAGTGCGCATTGATTCACCAAGATTGGTTTTAAAAAAGCTTGGGCACACTGCGCTTACATCTATATTATCGTGGGCGAGTTCAAGTTTTAAGGTTTCGCTAAAGCCAATAACTGCCGCTTTTACGGCGTTATAACTGCTCATAAACGGAATAGGGGTAAGCCCTGCTTGTGAGGCTATATTAATAAAGTAGCCACTGCCTTGTTGCTTAAAGGCGGGATAAAACGTTTGGCACATCCGCACCATAGAGAGCAAATTAATATCCATAATCCACTGCCATTGCTCAAGCGATTCGCCCTCAAGCGAGCCGCCCGTGGCAACACCTGCATTATTTATAACAATATCTACGCCCTGCCACTTGGTTTGGATAATATCGTAAAGCCCCTTTACATCTGCTTGCTTGGTTACATCGCAGGCGTAAAAAAAAGCATCGGCTTTTAGTGCTTGCAGCTCACTAATGGTTGTGGCTGCACGCTCGGCGTTTATATCGGCAATACAAATTTGTAAGTTAGCGCCCAAATTACTTGCGTAACTCAGGGCTAACGCTTTACCCAGCCCTGTGGCTCCACCTGTTATTATTAGTCGTGTTTTCATGGTGTTGCCTTAGCGGTATTTGTTAAGTTCGAGGCGCGAAACCATGCCCATATGTACTTCGTCTGGGCCATCTGCAAGGCGTAAAATACGCCCCATTGCATTAAACGAGGCAATAGGAAAGTCGCTCGACACCCCAGCGCCACCAAACACTTGTATTGCCATATCTGAGACCATTTGCAGCATATTAGGCACGACTACTTTTATGCTCGATATTTCGGTCATGGCGTGTTTAACGCCTTGAGTGTCTATTTTCCATGCCGCGTGCAGGGTTAATAAACGGGCTTGATCTATTGCCATACGCGCTTGCGCTACACGTTCTAAATTACCGCCTAATTTAAGTAAGGGTTTACCAAAAGCGCTGCGCGACAGGCCTCGTTTAATCATGAGCTCTAAACAGCGCTCTGCTGCGCCAATTGCGCGCATACAATGATGAATTCGCCCAGGCCCTAAGCGCCCCTGTGCAATGGCAAAGCCTTTACCTAACCCTAAAATAAGGTTTTGCTTTGGTACGCGTACGTTATTAAATTCCATTTCACCGTGGCCGTAGGGGGCATCAAAATCGCCACAGGCACTTAGCATACGCTTAATGTTTACACCGGGTGTGTTTAGCGGTACAAGTACCATTGAATGCTGGCTGTGTTTATCGTTTTCGGGGTTGGAAAGCCCCATAAAAATAGCCACCTGTGCATTGGGATGACCAAGGCCGGTGGTCCACCATTTTTTGCCATTTAAAATGAGATCTTCGCCATCAACATCTATGGTAGCTTGCATGTTTGTCGCATCTGATGAAGCGACATCGGGCTCGGTCATGGCAAATACTGAGCGAATATCGCCATTTAATAATGGGGTTAACCACTGCTGTTTTTGTTCATCGTTTGCAAAATGATAAAGCACTTCCATATTGCCGGTATCGGGGGCGTTACAATTAAATATTTCTGAGGCAAATAAGCATTTACCCATTTGCTCTGCAATAGGGGCGTATTCTAAGCAGGTTAAACCTTTTGCTAAATTGGCATCGGGTAAAAATAAGTTCCACAGGCCAGCGGCTTTTGCTTTCGCTTTTAATGGCTCAATGTGCTCACTTAGTTGCCAAGTGGTCCAATCGTTTGAATTATTTTTAGCATGGTTATGCGCAACTACCGCTTGCTCAATAGGCAAGATGTGTTCATCCATAAAGGCAGTTACACGCTTTAGGTAGTCTTGGCTTTTTTGGCTTGGCTCAAAGTTCATTAGGGTTGCCTGTTTATTTTTTAGTTAACCCAGCATAAAACATTCGCCTCAATGAATTAAATGAAATATATTACCAGTTAAGTGTGAATTACATTCATAGTATGAGCGGGTAATAATGATAGAAGCTAAAAATATTCAGCAGTTGGATTTAAATTTACTTAAAATATTTGAATGCCTATACCGTGAAAAAAACATGAGCGAAACCGCAAAGGTGCTGTACATAACGCCCTCAGCAGTTAGCCATGCTATAAAACGTTTGCGCACTGTATTAAACGATCCGTTATTTGAGCGCCAAGGGCAATTAATGCTGCCCACCCCTGCGTGCCAACGTATGGCACCCGAGCTAATAGATTTACTCGAAAAATTACGCCAAGTGCTACAAGCCTGCGGTGACTTTAATTTAGAGACCACAGCGCAAACCTTTAAAATAGCCCTGCACGATGCAATAGAGCCTATTGTTTTGCCTAAATTGCAACTTGCACTGGCAAAACATGCTCCCAATGCAAGCTTAGCGAGCGTAAAATTAAGCCGTGAAGATATGCATAAGCAATTAGCTAATCATCAAATAGATATGGCAATTGATGTAGCACGGCCAATAAAAGCGCCCATTAGCCACGCTGTTCTCTCAAGCGATCACTTTTGTGTACTCATGAAAAAAAACCACCCGCTTAAAAACCAACTCAATATAGACAATTATTTAGCGGCTAAGCATGTGGCGGTATCTAACCGGGCAACCGGTACTGTTATTGAAGATATTGCGTTATTGCAATTGAGCTTTAATAGGCAGGTGGCTATACGTTGTCAAAATTATTTTGCCGCGAAAGAGGTAATAAAAGACGCGCCATTTTTACTTACCTTACCTTCAATGGTTGCCAGTCAATTGTTGGATGACACACTAATAGCAAGGCCTGTGCCCACCACTATGCCTGCTATTTATCAGCATTTATATTGGCATCAAAGTACTGATAAAGACGACGCGTTAGTATGGTTACGCGGGCAAGTGCAGCATATTTTTAAACGTTAATAGCTATAAAAAAAGCGCCAAATTTAGTGAACTAAATTTGGCGCTTCGCATTATTTTTTAAGCGTTTACAAGGCGTTTGTTTTTAAACTTAAGCCCAGCAATTAATAACAGCGGCCCAATAAACATGGCAAGGCCATATACACCACCAGTTACGGCATACTCAGGCTTATTTAAAAAGCTTATAGCAATTAAAATAGCCAGCGATGCGTTTTGAATCCCTACTTCAATGCCAAGTGTTAGCGAATCAGTTAAAGATAGTTTTGAAAGCCTTGCTATTAGCAAACCAATGATCATTGAACCAATATTAAGTGCTATACACGCCCAAAATACATCGTTAAACGAGCTTGCCAGTAAGGCGCGTTCTTTTATTACTAGCGCGGCTATCATGGCAAGCATAAAAAATAACGAAAAACGCCTAAAAAACGGCTCGCTTTTAATCGCAAATTCGCTTTTAAAATGGCGCAGACTTATACCTATGGCTACAGGCACTAAGGTGATTACGAATAGCCCAAGTGATGTAGTTAATATTGAAAAGCTGGCATCGTCTTGCGGCGCAAATTGGTGCATGGCAAAGCCAATAATAAACGGGGTGGTAATAATGCTAATAGCAGTTGAGGCGGCGGTTAAGCTTACCGAAAGCGCTAAATTAGCTTTTGCTAGCTGGCTCACTACGTTTGACATAGTACCGCCAGGGCATGCGGCTAAAATCATTAACCCTATTGCAATTGGTGTGGGTAAATTAAGTAAATAGCATAAACCTAAAGCCAGTAGCGGCATGGCGATAATTTGGCCTACCAAGCCCATAGCAATTGCAATGGGCTTTTTAAAAAGTATTGTAAAGTCAGTAGTTGTAAGGCCTAAACCCATACCAAACATAATGAGCGCTAAGGCTAGGGGTAATATTATTTCTGTTAAAAAAGATGCATTCAAATTAGGCGACCTCGTTAGTTATTGTTTTTATAGCGAGTACTTCATAGTTAAATGAAAACGGGGTTAACAGCGCCTTTATTTGAGGCTGTAACTCGTTTATTTCGTTTTCATTTACAAAAATATTTGCTTTTATGCCTAACTTTTTATCAGCAAACACATTTATTTGCACGGCTTTGTTTTTTAAATGCGCGTTAATTGCCTCTGTAATGGTTTGTTTTATTTCTAGGCAAACCAGTTCAGGCTTATAAATTTTACCTACTGCGGTCAGTGGTATTTCGTCAATTATATAAATGGCTTTTGGTATTGCTGCTCGTTCAGGTATGTTGGCGCTAACGTACATGTTAAGATCATCAAGTTTAAGCGTGCTATGTGGGCTTAGCATGACGTAAAGTATCGGCACTTCGCCTGCGTAGCTGTCTGGGCGTGGCACGGCGGCTGCAAGTGTTACATCGGGGTGGCTGGTTGCGGCATCTTCTATCATTTTGGGGTCTATATTGTGCCCGCCGCGTATTATTAGCTCTTTTTGCCTACCGCATAACGATACATACCCGCTCTCATCTATTTTTCCTAAATCCCCGGTTCTAAAATATTGTTGGCCGTTTTCATCAACTACCCATGCGCCTTGGTTATGCGCATCTTCTACGTAACCCGGAAATACGTTATTACCGGTTATTATTATTTCGCCAACATCGAGTGTATCGCACATTTTAATAAGCGTGCCTTGCTCGTTTATATCGGCAATTTTAAGCGTAATCCCCGGTATTGGTAGCCCTACAGAAGCCTCTTTATTAATTGGATTTACAGGCATTAACGTACTTACCGAGCTGCCCTCAGTTGAGCCATAACCCTCTACCAGTGGGGTATTGGTGAGTTTAGTAAACAGGGCTTGTAAATCTGATGAAAGCGGCGCAGCCCCACAAATGGCAAACTTCATTTTAAGCGGTGGTACAGTAATTTTTTGCGAGGTAATTTGTTCAACCATAGCAGCGTAAACCGTGGGTACGGCGGTCATAACGGCTACATCGTAATTATTAATTAGGGTGAGCAAGTTTTGAATGATGTTTTTACCCCTAAAGCCAGAAGGGCTTGCGAGTAAAATTTTACAGCCTTTCATAACCGAGGCTATGCCCGTGGCTACCGCCGCATTTACATGAAATATAGGTAAGCCTACTAGCATGGTGTCGCCTGCGTTTACTGGCGAAAGTAAATTAACCTGCCCTGCATTGGTGAGCTGGTTTAAGTGCAAGTGCTTTGCAAGTTTTGGTAGGCCGGTGGTACCACCCGTATGAAAATACGCGCACACATCGCTTTGCTCAGGCAAAGTAAAATTAGCTGCTTGCGTATTTTGCGCAGCCAGTAACTTTTTAAACCCATACACGGGTACTTTATTATTTTGCGAGCACGCTATGTCGTCACCAAATAAGCTAATAACCGCTTTTAGGCCGGGAATATGCTCTTTAATTGCCATTACTTTCTGCCAAATATCGCTACCAGGCACTGGACCTAGGGCAATAATTACTTTGGTATTGGCTGAGATCATAATTTCTTTCATTATGGACTCATCAAGCAAGGGATTTATGGGGTTTGCAATGCCTGCGGCCTCTGCTGCCCAAAGCGAGACATAGGTTTCAGGGAAGTTAGGTAACACCAGCGAGGTTACCTCGGTTTTAGTAATACCCAACGAGTGCAATGCATTGCCAAGCCCTGTTACGTTTTTTGCGAGCGCTTTGTAACTCATTTTACGGTGCGGATTAGCAAAGCTTTTGCCTTTAAAGGTCATTAAAATACGGTGAATAAGCTTTTTTGCAAACGGAATTTGCGCTTCGCTAATACAGTCGCCATCTAAAATGTATTCAATAGCGGTTGCATCACCAAAGTTTTGGGCCGATTGTAAAATGGCATGATAAGTAGAGCGAGGAAGTTGCGCTGGTGATATTTCAGCAAGGTTTAAATTGCCAACATCGGCGTGGTTTTTAATTGTTGTTATAGTCATAAAACTCTCAACGTATTTTTATAATGTGTGTTTGCGTGTGAGTGCATGGTGTTTAACACGGCTTTGGTTGTGTGGGCCATTACCGCATAAAATTTAGTCTATCAAAAACTAAGTTATTGCCATTTTTTAATCTAAAAAACTGTTGTCTTGTGCAGCAACTACCTGATACATGGGCTGAAAGTTCCCCCATGTAACCAGCTCTGAGCCATTAGCATGTTTTGTATGTAGTGCTACCTCGTGCGAGATAAGCTTAGGTTCGCCTGCGGCTTGTGCTAATAACTGGCTTTGGCAGCAGCTATCTAGCAATACAAAGTTGGCAACTGCAGCATCAACCGACGAACCAGCGGTAAGTAAACCATGGTTTTGCAAAATAACAGCGCAGTGATCAGCCAGCGATTTAGCTATCATGTCGCCCTCTTCGCTGTCGGCTACTACGCCGCTAAATACATCAAAAACGCTGTGGTTTTCGTAAAATACGCAGGCATCTTGCGAAATTGGTTTAAGTAACTCACCTAATGCTGAAAACGCACGGCCATAACGTGTATGCGCATGGGCTACTGCGTTTACGTCGGGGCGCGCCATATGTATGCGTGAATGTATAGCAAACGCCGCATTATTAATCGGTGTGCTGCCTTCAATAATATTACCTTTATGATTAACCCGAATAAGATCTGACGCTTTAATATGCGCAAAGTGCATACCTACGGGGTTTACCCAAAATGTATCGGGCTCTATGCAATCGCGAAGTGTTATGTGCCCAGCAAGTCCTTCATCAAAACCGTACATAGCAAATACTCTAAAGCCCGCGGCTAGGCGTTGTTTTTCGTAGGTGCGTTGCTCGTTTAGGGTGTTAAATTTAGGCGGCATAATAAGTTTAAATTTATCGCTGCCTATGGTCATTTTTGCGGCTTGCTGCTCTAGTGTATTGCTCATAATAATCCTAAATTAAAGTCTATTGACTTTAGTTTAGTCTCGCTTAAGATAAATAGAAGTGATGTTAATTAATGGTTAAACATAAATGCTATGCATGGAAAGATAGATTTAAACCTGTTTGTAATACTCAAAACGGTATACCAAGAGGGGAGCATTACCAGTGCTGCAGATAAGCTGCATTTAACGCAACCAGCAGTTAGCCATGCGCTTTCGCGCCTAAGAGATAAGTTTGACGACCCCTTATTTATTCGCCACGGTCGGCGTATGGTGCCCTCGCCTTTTTGCCAAAAAATAATAGCCCAAGTGATTGAGTCGGTGCAGGCATTAGAGGCAACCATGAACAACGAGCGGCTTTTTGATATAGCCGCCTTTAAGCGCGAAATTAAATTTGGCTTTAGAGATATTTTAGAATCGATATTTTTTCCGCCGCTAATGAGCGACCTACTCACAAACACCCCTAATATCACGATTAACAGCCGACAGGTGTCGCATGTTGATATGGAAAAATCACTCGAAAACCAAGAGCTAGATATAGTCATTGATGTGCTTACCCCAACGAGCAACCATATAAAAAATACCTTTATTTGTAATGAGCATTTTTCGCTAATTTGTAGGCACGATCACCCAATATTAAATGACTTAACCGTACAAAATTACGCAAAGGCATCGCACGCGTTGGTGTCGTTAAAAGGTGCGCAGGTAGATATTATTGATATGGCGCTGGCAAAGCATGCACTTGCCCGTAATGTAGTGCTTAAATGTGAACATTATTTTGCGGCGACTAAAGTGATTAGCCAAAGCGACATGATAATGACAATGCCAAACGCGTACGCGCAGGTATTAAAAGAGCAAATGCCTGTGCATGTAACTAGCTTGCCGTTTGATGTGCCGTTAATGCCCGTGCACATGTATTGGCACGAACAAGCCGATGACGATTTAGTAAATAGTTGGATGCGAGAAAAGCTGCTAGGTTTAGCCCAGCAACTTATCCCTGCTGACAAACTTAAAAGCGGTAATTAAATTGTGCGTGATAACTGCGCCCACGCTCTGATAAAAAACGGTGTGCGTAGCTAATTACTGGCACATCGTTGGCCTGCGAAAAAGTGTGTTTATCGGTTAAATTTTTAGCCAATAACGCCACCGACCAATCTCCTTCACTGCTACCTAGCTCTATGCGTAAATTTAGCTTTTCAAAAGCGCTTTGCCTTGCTATTGGGTCAAGATCTTGCTCTAAAAAGTAATCGTCACTAAAGTTAAGCGCTAAATTGCTACTTAAAGTAAGGTTTGAAAACACCTCGGTATTGTAATCAATCGCTATATTGCCTGAGTAATCGGGAGCAAACGCGCCAGTTTGCCCGGTTAAATCTTGAAACGCTTGGCCAAGTAGCTCGCTTTGCATAACCGTTGGCGAGGCACTGGCGTATTGCTCGTATTCAAAATCAAGCACAGCAAGGTTTGCCGATAGCTGCCAACTTTGATTTATTGCCCAGCGCGAATCGAGCTCAATCCCTTTTACTTTGGTTTCGGCGGCATTTTTAACTACAAATGCATTACCATTAAATTCAGATACTTGTAGGTCATCGTACAGGGTGTAAAACAGTGTAGCGTTTACTTGCAGAGTATTTTTAATTGGCTCGGCTTTTATGCCAAATTCAAAGTTTGTGGCTTTTTCGTCGTCAAACTCAAAGCCTGAGTTTTCATCAACCGTGTTACCTTGTGAGCCATTTAAGCCAGAACCATCAAAACCACCGGCTTTGTAGCCTATGCCAGCGCTTGCAAATAATATGGTGTTGTTAAACCCTAAATACTGCACACTAATATTGGGTGATAAGTGCGATTCATCACGCTTAGCGTTAAGGTTATGTACCCCCGCGCCTGAGAGCTGCCCTGCAATAGTGGGCGCAGCCGCATTGGCAAATTGTTGTACGGCTTGCGGTGTGTTGGGCTCAAATACGCTATACACATTTTGTACGCTACTTACTTCTTTTTCTTCTTTTTGATAACGCAGGCCAAAATTAGCGCGCCATTGCGTGTTTACATTCCAAGTAAGGGCGGTAAATGCGGAGTAGCTTTGTTGGTCTTGATCAAACAGCGCATTTACGCCCAATGATGTACCCACTAAATCAGGAATAAGTAACGATGCGCCAAATAAAATATCGTTTGGGTGTTTAAGCTCGCTGCTCATGTAAAAAATGCCCGCTACGTATTCAAGCGTGCGCCCTGTTGGCGAGCTTACTCTAAACTCTTGCGTAAACTGGTTATAGGTTTCTAAGTAGTCTTGTTTTATAAGCGGAACTTCAGAAAAGTCGGCATCAAAGGTTGAGTCCCAATCATACTCGCTATACGTGGTTACAGAGGCAAATTCGTATTCGCCATGGTTATAGGTTAATTTAAGTGATGCGTTATCAAGCGTTGTTTTACTTTGCTCATTAAGCCCGCCTGGGTGGCCATCGCCCGATACCGAACTTGTGTAATCAAGGCCTGAGTTGTCGCTTAGTAAAAGTGAGCGATAGCCCACGTTACCCGGGTTAGTAGGGTCATTTGCTATTTGTAAGTCGCGGTCGGGAGTATCGATAATGTATTGGTAGCGCGAGCCATGCGATTCAAACTCACCGTGTTCCCATTTAAATAATGCATTTATATCATCGTTTATTTGCCAATCTATTGATAAACGCGCACCTGATGAGTCGTTAGATTGCTCATCGCTTTGGCGCGCTTGGTTATATAAAAAGCCATCAACAGAGTGGTCAAACGCGGCAATACGTATGGCTAAATCATCGTTAATAGGAATATTTATAACGCCTGTAAAGCGCTTTTCGTTATCAGAGCCAAACTCTGCCGATACGTTGCCTTCAAGTACATCGGTTGGCGAATTTGAGATCATACTAAAGGCACCTGCTGTGGCGTTTTTACCAAACATAACCGACTGCGGGCCTTTTATAAGTTCAAGGCGCTGCATATCTAAAAATGGAAATTTAGCCTGATGCCCGCGCCCTAAATACACGCCATCTTTATACATAGCAACCGATTGCTCAAAGCCTGAGTTAGTACCCGAGCCTATACCGCGTACAAAAATACGTTTACTGCTTGAGGTTTCGGTTATATGCACGTTAGGTAGGTTTTCGCTTAGGGCGAGTAAATCGTCAACACTGTTTTGCTCGAGGTAATCGCCAGAAAGCGCTTGAATAGAGGTAGGAATATCTTGCAGTGATTGCACCCGCTTTTGCGAAGTGACGGTAATGGTTTCAAGCTCACTTTTATTTACTTTATTCTCGGCGGCTTGTGCCATACCCACGCTTAATGCGCTGAGCGTAAATAAAGTCAGTGCTTTTTGCTTTAAAAAAGCTGGCTTTAAACGTGTGTGTGACTGTGTGTGTTCAGTTGTCATAGCTGCAACTCCATTATAGAGGTTATTTTTATTGGATAATTTTGCGTCTATTTCATACTGACGAGTCTTAAAATAAATAACAGTGATGTTTATTTATTCAACACTATTAGTAATATTTATAGTTAAGCGAAAAAGTGTTGTGTTAAAGGGGGTTATAGCGGGTTTAAAGTGGGTTAAAAAATACTTGTGGATTAGCCGTTTTATTAGCGATTGCCGAGCTTGGAGTGTTTGCTGCATTGATAAAGGCGGTAAGCTGTGGTGCATTTTCGCAAAAAATAATATCCAGTGCTAAACGGTTTTTGCCGTATAAGCCTCGGTGAATCATATTGGCTGAAAATAGCAGTAAGTCACCCGCATTAAGTTTAATAACTTTGCCTGTAGTTAGGTTATCGCTTGGCAGTTTATTATTTTTTGCATGACGTACATTTAGCTCGTTGGCGCTGTAAAGCCCCTTTACAAGCATATAACCGTTTGATTTATAGCTATTCATTGTGGCTCTTTGTTTAATACTTTAGCAACACGCTCAGCAAGTTCTGGCAGTACATCTTGTGCAAACCATGGGTTCTTTTTAAGCCAAATATTATTGCGTGGGCTTGGGTGTGGTAGCACCAAATGCTCCGGCCAATACTCACGCCACGATTTTACTAACTCGGTTAAGGGCCTGTTTTTAGTATGCGGTAAATGATAAGCCTGTGCGTATTTACCGAGCACGATTGTCAGTTCTAAATTTGGCAGAGCGGCCAGTAATTGCGCTCTCCATGCGGGTGCACATTCTTTACGCGGAGGTAAGTCGCCCGACTTACCTTTACCTGGGTAGCAAAAGCCCATAGGTAAAATAGCTACTTTTTGCGGGTCATAAAACTCATCAACACTTAGCCCAAGCCATTCGCGTAGGCGGTTTCCGCTAGCATCGTTAAAGGGCTTGCCAGTTTCGTGTACTTTTATGCCCGGTGCTTGGCCGGCAATTAAAATACGCGCATTGGCATTAAATTGTATAACGGGGCGAGCACCTAACGGTAAATGAGGTTCACAGATCACGCATTTACTAACTTGCTCAATTAAATTGATCGGATCCATATAAATTTGGCCTTAAATGCTTAAATTTTGTTCTAAATGGCCATTTAGACCTAATGAGTTGGTAAAAAATCGGTTTATTTTACTCAAATTAGTTATTAGTTGGTAAAATTGTGATCTCATCTAAAAATAACAACTAATCACTTGATATATTTATTGTTTTTCTGACCATACGGCAAATTCGTTACCACTAGGCTCGGTAAAATGAAAGCGGCAACCACCGGGGAACTCAAAAATAGGTTTTACTATTTTGCCGCCATATTGCGCTACTTTTTTATAGGTTGCGTGAATGTCGTTACTGTAAAACACCAGCAGTGCGGCTCCATGTTGAGTAAGTGATTTAAGCGGTGCTTTAAAAAAGCCACCATCAAGTCCTTGGCCGCTAAACGCCGTATATTCTGGGCCGTAGTCGGTAAATTGCCAGTTAAACACGTTAGTAAAAAAGTTTTTTGTGGCTGATAAATCGCACGTGGGAAACTCTACATAATTTAGTTTTTCGTGGTTGCTCATTTTAAATTTACTCTTTGGCTTGCCAGTATTGACCACTGTAAACCTTCGTTATTAGCTAAGCAATAACCCTAAAAGAGCAGAGATCAGTATTTTACTAACATGCTAGGGATTAATGTAAAATTATCTATAATATACAAATGAGAATCACTATCTTTTGTATTTGTAAGCTTTATAATAACCCCTTATTTTTATCCTCGTATTTGAATAAGGGATTTGTTAACTATGCAGGCACCTCTGCACATAGTACCTTTTACAAAAACTAACCTAGCTGCGCTTTTAAAGGTGGCCCAAAGCTATAGAGTGTTAGTATTTTTGCGTTTTATTATTGCCATAGTGGGTGGCTATGCGTTTACCTCAGCGTGTATTTCATTATTAAGTGTGCTGCTGCCTATTGCTAAGCAAGATGCCGTATTACTGTGTGTGTCTATCAGTATTTTAATTTACGCCGCAGTGTTTATTTATGCGTTTTCGGTTAAGTCGTTAAAAACTGCATGGATCAGTATTTTACTAAGTACCGGTTTTTTTGTTGCTGTATTGGCGTTACTGAAGGGTTGGCTATGAAAGACAGCTTTTTTAGGTCGATGACCTGGCTGCATACCTGGGTGGGCTTACTTACCTGTTGGATTATTTACGTAATATTTTTTGCAGGTACAGCGAGTTTTTTTAGAGACGAAATAAACCTCTGGAATCAACCTGCTATACACAATGTGCAAGCCCAAACCGACAGAGTGGCCGCGCAAAGGCAGCAAATTATAAAGGGCTTTGATTATTTAAATCAGCACGCTG
Source organism: Pseudoalteromonas sp. BSi20480 (assembly GCF_000241365.1). Taxonomy (NCBI): domain Bacteria; kingdom Pseudomonadati; phylum Pseudomonadota; class Gammaproteobacteria; order Alteromonadales; family Pseudoalteromonadaceae; genus Pseudoalteromonas; species Pseudoalteromonas sp. BSi20480. The sequence goes on from NZ_BADX01000168.1 coordinate 15,275, forward strand.
CAAACTCCCCTAGTTGGCGTATTACCTTGCCCGAAGAGCGAATACCGTATTTAGTATATGGCTATGCAAAACCTAAAGAGCCAGGACAGCGCCGCAGCCAGTTTGTAAATACCCAATTAAACCCAAACACCATGCAAGCGCTGCCCCCTTTTGTTGAAACCAAAGGCGGTAACTTTTTTTATCGCTTGCATTATCAGCTTTATTATTTAGATGCCATAACAGGGCGTTGGGTGGTGTGTTTTGCCAGCTTTTTTATGCTGCTGGCAATAATTTCGGGCGTGGTTATTCATAAGCGCATATTTAAAGATATGTTTACTTTTAGGCGCAATAAAGAGACTCGTAGCTGGTTAGATGCGCATAATTTAAGCTCGGTACTTGCCTTGCCGTTTCATTTAATGATTACCTACACAGGCATTATTACGCTTATATTTATGTTGTTCCCCTACCCTGCGTTAACGACCTACGACAAGGGTATGCGTGGCTTTTTTAACGATGTAACACCTAGCAATAACGTGACTAATAACGCCCAAGGCAGTGCAGATTTGCTCCCTATAAACACTATTTTGGATCAAGTTTATACTAAGTGGCCTAGTGCAGATATTACGCGTGTTCAGGTTAGTAAACCGAATATGGCCGCTTCAACAGTAACGGTATTGGTAAGCCCTGCAAAGGCGCTTCGCGATCAATCTCCGCGGCTTTTGTTTAGTGGTGCTACCGGCAAATTAGTTGCACAAACTGATGACGAACTTAGCAGTAGTAAAGCACTTTATGAGTCACTTAACTCTATGCATACAGGGCGCTTTGCTACGCCTTTACTGCGCTGGTTATACGTACTTGGCGGTATTGCAGGCTGCGTAATGATTGGCTCTGGCTGCATAATGTGGGCTAAACGCATACGCGAGCGTAATAAGGGTAAAGACTCATTTGGCTTACAATTAGTCGAAGGTTTAAACCTTGCCACTATTATGGGTTTACCACTGGCTACTTGCGCCTTTTTTATTGCCAATAGATTACTTAGTCCGACCTTAGCAGGGCGTGGTGAAAAAGAAGTTACAGCGTTCTTTTTAGCATGGTTAGTGGTTGCCCTTATGGCACTTTTAAAGCGCGATAGGCTGCTATGGCGTGTAATGGCTGCCATAAATGCCCTCGCGTGTTTGAGTGTACCGGTAATAAATGCGCTTACCACACAGGGCAATATAGTGAGCTACTTACTTAATAAACAATGGGCTTTGTTTATTTTCGATGCGGTATTTTTACTGTTTAGCATACTGTTTTTAGTACAAACCGAAAAATTACGTACTGCTTCTAGCGCTTCTAAAAAAACAGCTAATAACCTAACCAATAATAAAAAGAGGCAAAAAGCATGATTGATTTACTTAGCTTTAGCCTCTGTTTGTTTGCTTTTAATGGTTTTGCTTTGGCAAAACCAGTGCATTTTAAAACGGTGTTTACAACGCGTCCCTCTAATCTGCAAAGTAATTTGCTGCTAATAGTTGCTTGGATCAGTATTTTACTAAGTTTATTGTTCTGTGTTGTTACGCAGCAAGGATATGGAGCTTTACTGTTTTGTGGTTTTATGGGGTTAAGTGTATTAATTATAACGATTTTTTATAATTTTATAGAAAAGTTGATTAAGCCATTTAGCTTTTTAAATATGCTACTGATTGGCTTATCAGGGCTATTACTGGCAGTAGACTCACTTTAGTTAGTAAAAATCTGATCCAAAGAAAGCCATTAATTTTAGGCAAAAAAAATGGCAAGCTATAAAGCTTGCCAACAATAGGGGGGATATTCAGTATGTCCAACACTTGCATGTCTCGTTGCAAGTGCAGCTAATATAGCCCAAACATATTTAACTTACCTTACAGTAAGATGATCGTTTTATTACAGCTGTAACAATCATTAGCACAACAACTGTAAAGCCCCTTTACATAGCTAAATAGCCTACTGTTTAACCCAAATAATTTGTTCTGTGGCAAAGCCTAGTTTGTTTGCTTTAGCTATAAAATGCTGTTTAAGCTTGTCACTAACGGTAGGTGTACGTGATAAAAACCATAAAAAGTCTCGGTTGTAACTGGTTATAAACGCATATTGGTAGTCGTCTTGGTCTAATTCAAAAATTACGTAAGCACCATAAAATGGGCCAAAAAACGAGACTTTAAAATGGCCTGTGTCAGTCCCTTCTACAAATTTTGCTAAGCCTTCTGCTTCATCCCACTTTTGCTCTTTAGTTATGAAACCTTTGTTGAGCACTTTTACTGTGCCGTCGTCGTTTACTGTGTAAGTTGCGGTTACTTGCTCCATGCCCTCTTCAAATGAGTGATCAAGGCGGGCGATTTCGTACCACTTACCTTTGTACTGCTCAAGGTCAAAGTTTTTAACGGGGGTAATTCCTTCAGGTGCACTTGTGCAGGCAGTGAGTAAAAATAACCCTGTAATAAGTAAAATAGTCATAATGGCCTTCATGAAAGCTCCTTTTTAAATGTGATGCAGTTTGTACGGCTTTAACCAAATAAAGTTTGCTAGCCGATTAAAATAAATTGCTATAGGATCAGCTAAATACTAGAGCAATTAAAAGATTTAAGCATGAAAATATGGGTAGATGCCGACGCATGCCCTGTGGTAATAAAAGAAATACTTTTTAGAGCCGCTGAGCGCACGCAAACACCAACCATTTTAGTGGCTAACCATGCAATGCGCATTCCGCCTTCAAAATTTATAAGCCGCGTACAGGTTTCGAGCGGGTTTGATGTGGCCGATGACGAAATAGTAAAGCGTGTAGAAAAAGGCGATTTAGTTATTACTGGCGACATTCCCCTTGCCAGTGAAGTTATAGATAACGGTGGCCAAGCACTTAACCCGCGTGGTGAGCTTTACACGCCAGAGAATATTCGCTCGTTATTAAACGTGCGCGACTTTATGGATACCATGCGCTCAAGCGGCGTAGAAATGAGTGGCGGGCCACCACCGCTTAGCCAAACCGACCGCCAAAACTTTGCCAATAACCTCGACCGTATTTTAGCGCAAAAAAAGGCGAGTTAGTGTGATTGAGCAAGCTATTGGCCTAGGTGAGCATGATTTTAATGTAGCCGTGTATGTCGCAAAAGCACCGCCTATGCCCTACTTTGAAACCCTGAAAAGTGTTGAGCCTGTAATAAACGAGCAAATAAATACCATAAACCAGCACTGTGGTAATGGCTGGCGTAAAGTGTTTAACGTATACGCTAAAGTATTGTTTGCGCTACCGAGTGAGCATTACAGCTTTGCTAAACAAGCCGATAGCTGGCAAGCGTATCGCGATACATTTTTACTGCAAAAAAACAGTAAAACAGCGCTGCTATTTAGTGTCCCCATTATTAACGGCACTAATAAAAACCAGCTACATATTATTGCTGGGCGAACCCATGCTAAAAACTTATTACAACAAGGTAAGCTTAATGCGCAATTTAATTGGCTAGACGATGAGTTTGCAATTGATACAACGAATAACATTATTGTGTGCCCATACTTTGATTACAGGCAGTTAAGTAATATTAAAATAGCCCGATTAAGCGGGCTTGTAGCTAAGCTTAAAACAGCTAATTAAAAATGTAAGGAGTCAACATGGTGGGAATATTAGAGCTAAATACGTTATTAAAATCAATGAACCCCGAGCTTAAACAGGGTGAATATATATTTTGCTGTTTAGCAGGTAGCCTTGCTGACTACGCTCATTTAAACCCGCTTGCTAGTTACGTTGAAGAAGAAGGCCTAAGCCTTATTTTAAATGCAGATACCGCCGATAAAGCCGGTATTACTTACGAAGGTAAATATAATTTAATAACCCTTAATGTGCATTCAAGCCTTGAGGCTGTTGGCTTAACCGCTGCGGTATCGGCCAAATTAACCGAGCATAATATTAGCGCCAATGTAGTGGCTGCGTTTTATCACGACCATATTTTTGTACAAATAGATAAAGCACAGGCGGCGCTATCTGCGCTTAAAGAGATTGGTTAAACTTAATTTCATTAAAAGTCCCCGGTTCTGGGTTGTTTAACGTTCAGTAACCGAGCTTTTAATATTTTAATTACACTATAGATTCAACAATTTTCAATGCTTTAAGTTCGTTTTCGTGGGTTATGCCATCAGCTTCAATTACTTGCTTAAGAAGCTCTAAAACAAACACCCTCATTGGTTGGTCAATAATGTGCGACATACGGTGTTGAATAAATGACTCTATTTCGTTTGTTTGCACCGCTGAAACACATTTTTTAGTCATTTCTATTATGTAATTGTCTATTTCTATTGCTGAGTTCCATTCAATTTTTTGTGCCCAAGCACTCACTACATTTAGCTCTTCGTCAGCAATAGAACCATCAACAGTGACAAAAAGTAAAGCCAGGTCTAATAACGACTCTTTTTGAAGTTGCTCAACACACACGCCCATATCAAAATTATTTAATAACTGTTCAAACTTCATAGTGCTTCCTTGATGGATAAAAATACTGCTAAAGAGCTTATACCAAAGCACACCAAAAAGTAATTTTAATGGGTTTGTTTAATTGCAACATTTTGTAAGTAATTAATAATACGAGCCTTGAAGCTAGATTAGCTTTTGGTGTTATTTATATTTAGGCAAAAGCTGTCATTAGCCGCTTCTAGCTTTACTTTATTTCCTGTTTTTACTCTTACACAGCGAGTATTTTTCGGCAGTTTTGTCTTTTGAATTACATTAAATTCGCCGTTATCTACATCGTTAAGTGTGTATTGGTATGCTGTGTTACCGCCTTCAAATAATGCCGTAAAAAGTCCGCCAATCAATGCTCCGGCAATTGCACCGCTGATCATGTCTTCGGTGTTACCATCTAAATCCTCGGCTAAACCAATGCCTGCACCAACCATGATTCCGGTTCCGATTTCTGATGACAGCTTTACCTTTTCAATTGATTCGACCGTAGCATAGTAATGCTTAATGATATGACCTTGGTCATCGCGATCAACGCCCTGAGAGGCACAGCCAGACAGTAATAAAAGGGCAATTAAACTTTTTTTCATGATTATTCTCTGTGTTGGTAATGAGTATAATCATATTCACTAATTAGTAATAAAACTGTGAGAGCTTTGTTTGTACCTGTTAGAAGATGTAAGAATGTGTTCAAAGGAAAACACCGACTGAAGCCAGATCGGTGCTAAGGTTAAGACTATTTAACAACGTATCCGCTAAAACCAAGCGCTTTAAAATAAAGCTTAGGAATACCGTATTTGCACTCGTTAAGTAATTCACTTAAGCGCATTCTATCAAGTGGGTAAAACTCACTTTCTAAATTTTGAGCTGTGTAGGCTTGCCCTGCGTCACTTAAGCCTAAATCGGCACACACAGTAATTTGTGCTTCGCGCTCAAAGTCGGTTTCGGGTTTCATTAAATCGCTAATAAATAAGTTTGCGCCTTTATTTAAATTAGCTTTAATATTTTTTAGTAGCTGCTTTTTGCTGCCGTCGTCTTTTAAAAAGTGCATTACGAGTAGACATAGCGCCGCATCAGCCTTAGTTGATAGCTTATCGAGCTCACCTTCAATAACGTTAACGCGCTTTGCTATGCCGTGCTCTTCAAACGCTTGTTTAGCAATTACGAGCATATCCCTTGAGGTATCTTGCGCGGTAAATTGCCAAGTAGGGTTAAGCGCGGCAAGGGCGAGTATTTCTTTACCTGTACCGGCTCCTACTACTAAAATATGGGCGTTGTCTGCTAACGTAGCGAGTAGTTGTGCATTGGTTAGTTGGTGTAATAGCTCGTAACCAGGTACTAAGCGGGTAATGCGACTATCGTAATGTGTTGCTTGCTCGCCTGTAAATGTCGGCATTTTTAACTCCTTTAATCAGCTTATAAAACTTCAATAGTGGAGTATCCACCACTTTGCTTACTTACATGAACTTGCGTGGCTACACGTTCGCTCATTTCGCTCACATGCGATATAACCCCTACTTTGCGGCCCTGTGCTTGCAACGAATCGAGCGCGTCCATAGCAACGCTGAGTGTTTCGCTATCTAACGTACCAAACCCTTCGTCAATAAACAAAGAGTTGATTTGTACTTTGTTTGACGAAAGGGATGCAAGCCCTAATGCCAGTGCTAGTGATACTAAAAACGATTCACCGCCAGAGAGTGTATTAACCGAGCGTTGTTCGTCGGCCATATCGCGGTCAATAATGGCAATATCGAGCGATTGCGCAATGGCTGTAAGCTCGTAGCGTTTATTAAGGGTTTTTAAGTGGCTATTAGCGTAATGCAGTAATATTTTTAGCGTTTGTGTTTGCGCTAAGTTACGCATGGTTTTACCGGTTGCATCGCCCAATACTTTATTAAGTAAGTGCCATTGTTCAACTCGCTTTTTAAGGGTGGCTAGCTCAGTTTGCTTACCCTCAAGTGCTTTGGCATTTTGATTGTGCTGTTCTATAGCAGTATTGGTGATAAGTAAGCTGTTTTGCTGCTCAGTTTGCTTTGCATTTAATGCCGCTAATTGCTCGGTGAGTTCAGTATGGTTTTGTGATGGCTTGTTGGTATTTTGGTGATCTGTATGCGCACTTTGTTGCTGTTTAAGCGCTGCATTTGCATCAGTAAGTGCAGCTGAAAGCTGCTCAAACTGGGTTAAATGGGCTTTAATTTGCTCACTGCTTAACGTTAGTAAAATTGTGATCTGCTCGTGCGTTGCCTCACTGTACTGGGCTTTAAAGTCGCTAAACCATTCGTTGTAGCGCTCTTCAAGTGTTTTAAGCTCCGTGCTTTGATCGGCTAAACGCAGCTCTGCGTTTTTAAGCTCAATTGCATGCTCGTCTCGTTTTTTTACAGCGTTATCGTAAGTTTGCTGGCTGTTAGTTAACTGAGCTTGGCATTGCTCAAGCTGGGCATTAATTTTTGTTTGGTAGTCGTTTACGCTTATTTGCTCGTTATTAAACAACCCAAGGCGCTCACTTTGGGTTGTATTTTTTAGCTGTTGAGCATTGTCTAAATCATCTTTTAGCGTTTTAAGTGCACTTTCGCTTTTAGTTATTAATGGCGTAAGCTGCTGTAATTGCTGATTGGCTGTGTCTATTTGTTTTTGACTTTGCTCAAGTTGCGCATATGTATGCTGATACAGCTCAACCTGTTGGCTTAAATCATTTAAGTTAAGCGAGCCAGTTTGCAGCTGTTGCCAAAAGTTGCTGTTTTCAAATTGTGCATTAAGTGTTGTAGCGAGCTCATTAATTTGCGACGTTAGCTCAGCGTGCTTTGTATTCACTTGGCTTAGTTTATTGGTTAGTTCACTGTTTAAATTATGCAATTGCTGTTGTGTTTGTTGCTCTGCTTTCAAGGCGTTTGTTTGCTGATTTACTTTTTCTTGCAAGGCTGTTTGCTGTTTTTGTGACTCAAAATAGTGAGACTTTTGGTTGCTGAGCTGGGCGTGGGTTTCATCAAGCTGCTGCTTTGTTAAATCGTTAAGCTCTGTACGCGTTCCTTGCATTGTTGTTTTAATTTCTAGCTGTTTTGCCTGTGCGCTTTGTATGGCCTGACTGTGCTGGGCGTGCTCAGTGACAAGTACAGCATGTTGTGTTTGATGCTGATGCAGCTTAGTTTGAGCGCTATCGTGTAGCTGTTTAGCCTGATTATAACTTGCTTCAAAATCGGCTATTAAGTTAATTAATTGCGGGCTTTGGCTGCTTGCATACGGGTGCTCTTTTGCCCCGCACACTACACATGGCTCGTTTGAAATAAGCTGAGTGCGTAAATGCTCTACGTTTTCGCTGGCACGCAGGCGTGCTTGGTTTAATGCGTATTCGCTGTGTTTAAGTGCTTGTTCGCATGAAGCTAAGCTTTGTTGCAATGTTGTTTGCGTTTGCTCACTGTTTACAAGTTTGGCTGCAACCGCCGCTTGTTGTTGTGAGCTGTGTTTTATTTCTTGATTAAACTGCTGGTAGCGCAAGCGCTGATCATTTAAATATTCAATATTTTTAAGTTTGCTATCGCATTGCTCAATATTGAATTGACGTAGTTGCTCACTTAATTGTTTGAGATCTTTCTTCTGATGCGCAAGTTGTTGTTCTTGTAGCTCTACTTTTTTAGTTTGATCTGCTAACTGTGTCGCGTGTTTAGTTTGCTCTTCTAGCAGCTGTTTGCTTTGAGAAGCGGTTGCCTTTATTTGCTCATTGGCACTTAAATACGTATTAAAGCTGTGTTGGTAAAAATTCCAATCATTCGCGAGCGGGTTAAGCTGCGTATGTTCAGTAAGCCATTGCTGATGCTGCGTATTTAGCTTAGTTGCTTCATCAAGCGCGGTTTGGCTGTGTTTAAACTGAATTTGTAATTCGCTAAGTTGTTGCTGCTCTTTATCACTTTGCTGACTAAGGCTAGTAATGCTTTGTGCGTGTATAGCAAGCTGACTGTCGAGCTCGCGGGCTTTTGCAATAATTGGCTCTGCAGATTGCTTTTGCTCTTGCGCTGTTTTTAATTCGCTTTGTTTGGTTTTAAGTGCCTTTGCTTGCTCTTCAATAAGCGTTTCATGGTCAATATTTTTTAAGTCACTTATTTGTTTATTTAGTGTGTTATTTTGCGCCGTTAAATACTCATGTCGTTTTCGGTTATCTTTTATCTCAAGTGCGCTTTGTGCTTGTTTTGCTTGTTCACTCTGTTGAGCAATTTTTGCAAGCTCGTTGGTAGCATGCTGCTGACTTTTTGTTGCCTCTTTAAGTGCTAGCTCAAGTGCACTTGCTTGCTTGTACCAATTTAGGTTTTGTTCTGTGCTTATTAGCGTTTTTTTAGTGTGTTCTATTTGCTGTTTTAGCTCATTAAGTGTGGTGTGTTTTATTGCTAATTCGTCTTCACTCAATAAGGTATAACTTGAAAGGCTTGCTTGTAGTAAATCAAACTTATCTTTTAACTCTTTGTTACGTTCAAAAATACGCTTACCAATCAGGCTAAATTTGTCGGTGCCCGTTAAGCACTCTAATAATTGCGCGCGTTCATCGCCAGTGGCTTTCAAAAACGCAGCAAATTCGTGCTGCGCTAATAATACCGCACGCGAGAATTGCTCAAAGCTTAGCCCTATTTTATTTTCTATTTGTTTTAAGGTTTGGCTTTTGTCGGCTATTAATGTTTCATCTGGTAGGGTAACTAACGTGTGCTCGGCGACTTTTAATTTACCGGTTACTTTTTTATGGGTGCGCTGTATAGAATAACGGGCGCGGTAAAGGTGTTTGTCTTGCCCTACAAAGTCAACCTCAGCAAAGCCTTCCCATTTTCCACGGCGTAATAAGTTACGCGCATCGTTTAATTTTATGCTGTCGCCATTAAAATCAATTAGGTTACCTTTATCGCCTTTTAGGCGTGCCGTTTTTGTATAAAGTGCTAAACAAATAGCATCTAAAAAGGTACTTTTACCCGCGCCGGTGTCGCCGGTTATTGCAAATAAGCCCGCATCTTTTAATGGGGCTTGAGTAAAGTCGATTTCGGCGTCTACTATTGATGCTAAGTTATGAATGCGTACTGCGGTTATTTTCATAGTTGGTCTTGCTCCGTCAGTTCACTTATTACATCGTTTAAAAGCACTTTTAGTTCATCGGGTACGTTCTGCCCTGCCATGTCTTTATCATTTGCAAAGGCTTGTTCTAATAAATTGAGCGGATTGAGCATTTCAACTTCACTTAAATCTTCAAATACTGTGTCGTTGTCGGTATGGGTTGTTTGTTCACGAACGCGTTCGATACCGCAAAATTTTACGTGCTTACCTTCTAGTGCTTGTTCTATTTGTTCTCTGAAGGTGGTGTCGGTATCACTTGATTTAAGTTTTACGCGTAAATAAGGGGCAATAGTATGTTGTGATGTATCGAGTGCTTTAATTTGTTCACATAAGTCATTCAGTGGCACACACTCCCCTTTTGGTAAAATAATAACGTCGGCCGAGCGCGGAATGTAAAGGGGGTTTACAGTTGTGCTAATACTCTGTTTTTTATCGCTTTTAAATTCGACAACATTAACTTGGTGAGTATAGTTACGCTCTGAAAACGACATGGGAATAGGCGTGCCGCTGTAGCGAATAGCCTCGTTTTTAGCAACTTGTTGCGCTTTGTGTAAATGCCCCAGTGCTACGTAGTCTGCCTTGTTACCAAATACACTGGCTGAAATAGACTCTTCACCACCAATCACTAAGTTGCGCTCTGAATCGCTTGATATGTCGCCGCCTTTAGCGTGTAAGTGCCCCATTACAATTAACGGTGATTTTTGCTCATTAATTTTATAGGCATGCTCTAAAGCAAGCTCATAGGCATTTGCAACGCCTTGTGCATAGCTAGGGCCGTTTTTTGTTTGGCTTAGTGAGCTGACATCGCTTGAGCGCAAAAAAGGCATAGCGACGATTACAGCGCGTTTATTATTAGTATTTATTTCTATAATAATATCGCCAGGCGCTGATACATCAAAACGCCCTACTACGTGGGTATCAAATTGAGCAAGTAAGGGCTGAGCCGCTAAAATACGATTTGCAGAGTCATGATTGCCAGCAATAATTACCACGTGCATGTGTGGGCAATGTTTTTTAGCGTCTTTTATAAACTGGTAAAGTTGGTTTTCGGCGCTGGCACTGGGTGTTGCCGTATGATAAATATCGCCTGCGACTAATAACAAATCTATTTGCTGCTCAACAAGTGTGGCAAGTAACCAGGTAAAAAATGCTTGATGCTCAACACGGCGGTCGTGTTCGTAAAATTGTTGGCCAAGGTGCCAATCGGAGGTATGAAGGACTTTCATGTCGCGCTCTTAAAAACCAGTAAGAGCGCCAATATACCCAAGGCTGCTAAAGATGCAAGCCTCAGTATAACTAAACAGTTAGCTTAAGCTGTACCAAATGCCAAAAATTACTGGCAAAGCAATCAATGCGATGAGTAGAGGTTTTTTTAACGTTTTAGTTTGTTTGGATTGTAGTCTTTTAAGTGCGTTAGTTTCGTTACAAGCAGCTACTTTATCAATGTAAAAATAACCTGAATCAAGGTACTGCTTACAGCTATTTTCGTTGGCTGGGATTGCAATTAGTTCTTGTTGTTTTTTTAGGATATAAAAATCCATGAGCCCACCGCATTTCTTACTTGTAATCGATAATATTTGAGGATAAATAGTCGTTATTTATTTGCCTCAAATAAAAAGGTGGGCGATTTTAAATACAAATGACTACAAAGATCAACCAAAAACTACGGTAATTTCAATTTATCGTACAAATAATTAAAATTAGTGAAAACACCGCAATATTTACGCCAATTATGAGCTGTTTTTTACTGTGTTTTTGTTCAGTGGTTAGCCGTTTTAGGGCATCTTCTTTGTTGCAGGCCGACACAATATCTACATAAGAATAATGGTCAGCTTTATAGCGCTCAAGTAGTTCTTTATCAGCAGGAATTGCGTCTAGTTTGTTTGCCTTTTTTACAATATAGAATTTCATAGCGTGGACCTTTAAAATCTCACTTAACTCCACTGTAATCTCATTTGATGAACTTGACCTGAAGTTGGCTAATACGTGAGTGTTTTAATGCTCTAGTCGGTTTAAAATTTGTAAACCCCCTTTACATTTTTAAATGAATTAAAATAGCTAACAAATTATTGTTATTTGTGCGTACAAAACTTTAGTGAATATCACCCTAAAAATAGGGTGTTTGGTCGCTATTTAATTGAAGAAAACGGCTACATTTGACACAGTATGATCACAAAATTATTTTAGGACTAACAATGAAAAAAATAAGTCTTACGCTTAGTGCTCTTTTATTGCCAATGGTAATGTCGGGTAGTGCTATTGCGTCTTCAGTTGAACAAACAAAAGGCTCGTTTGTTGATAAGTTTCGTCAGTTAGATGAAGCATTGCCGACACCAAATGTTTACCGCAGTGCTGCGGGAGAACCAGGTGAAAATTACTGGCAGCAAAAAGTTAACTACGATATTGACGTGAAGTTAGATGAAAAAAAGCGTCGTCTTAGTGCAAGCCAGAGCATTGAGTATAAAAATAACTCACCGCATACATTAAAATATTTATGGTTACAGTTAGACCAAAATATTTTTAAAAGTGATTCAATTGCTGAAACCACTAAAACCTTTAAAAGCACGTTACAAAGCCTGCCTGCGCAAAAGCCCGCAAAACTGAGCCTAGGGCAGTTACGTCGCCATCAATTTATGAGTGACAACGAACTTGGCTTTGCAATAAGCAATGTTAAAGACGAAGACGGTAAAGCACTACGTGTAACAATCGTAGATACATTAATGCGTATTGACTTGAATGAGCCGTTAAAGCCAGGTAAAGAAGTTGAGTTCAGCATGGACTTTGCGTTCAATATTGTTGAAGAAGATGCTGTTGGCGCACGCTCAGGTTATGAGCATTTTGAAAAAGATGGCAACGATATATTTTTACTTGCCCAGTGGTTTCCGCGTTTAGCGGCGTACACAGATTACGAAGCTTGGACGAATAAAGCCTTTTTAGGTTCGGGTGAGTTTACGCTTGAATTTGGCGATTACGACGTAGAAATTACAGTACCCGCTGATCACATTGTATCGGCGACGGGTAAGTTAGATAATCCAAGCAAGGTACTTACAAGCACGCAGCGTAAACGTTTAAAGCAATCTGAAACTGCTAAGCGTCCTGTGTTTATTGTGACCGAAGAAGAAGCACTCGAAAACGAAAAAGAAGGCACAGACAAAACGAAAACATGGCGATTTAAAGCCGACAATGTGCGTGATTTTGCATGGGCGTCTTCACGTAAATTTATGTGGGATGCAAAAGGTTACCAACAAGGCGGTGATGTTCAACCACTTGTTATGGCCATGTCTTTCTTCCCTAAAGAGGGCGGTGACTTATGGAAAAAGTATTCTACTGAATCTGTTGTGCACACAATGGAAGTGTATTCAAAGTATTCGTTTGATTACCCTTACCCAACTGCACAATCGGTAAATGGTCCGGTAGGTGGTATGGAATACCCAATGATTACTTTTAATGGTCCGCGTACTAAATTACAAGATGACGGTACACGCACCTATTCTCAGTCTGAAAAACGCTTTTTGATTGGCGTTGTGATTCATGAAGTTGGCCATATTTACTTCCCAATGATCGTTAACTCTGATGAACGTCAGTGGACGTGGATGGATGAAGGCTTAAATAGCTTTTTAGATGGTGTTGCTGGACGTGAATGGGATCCTACTATTCCGTGGGGTGTTGAGCCTCGTGATATTGTTTCGTATATGAAATCTGAAGTTCAGGTGCCTATTATGACGCAATCAGATAGCGTACTTCGCTTAGGCCCTAATGCTTACACTAAACCTGCTGCCGCGCTTAATATTTTACGTGAAGTGATTTTAGGCCGCGATTTATTCGACTTTGCATTTAAAGAGTACGCACAGCGCTGGAAATACAAGCGCCCTACCCCCGCTGATTTTTTCCGTACTATGGAAGAAGCGTCAGGTGTTGATTTAGATTGGTTTTGGCGCGGCTGGTTTTACACTACCGACCATGTAGATATCTCGTTAGATAAAGTGTATCAACTGCGTTTAGATACTAAAAATCCAGATATAGATTACAGCCGCCTACGTGATATTGAAGCTGACAAACCAACATCGTTATTTGTTGAGCGTAACCGTGCAGAAGGTAAAAAAACATGGGTTGAGAAAAACCCTGATATTACTGATTTTTATGACGAAAATGACCGTTTCACGGTAACGAATAAAGAGCGCAATGCGTACAACAAGTTTTTAAAAGGGCTTGAGCCGTGGGAGCGTAAAACGCTAGACCGTGCTTTAAGTGACGATCAAAACTATTACGTGATGGAATTTTCAAACTTAGGCGGTTTGGTGATGCCAATTTTACTTGAGCTCACGTATGAAGATGGCACTAAAGAAGAGCGTTACATTCCTGCTGAAATTTGGCGTCGTAATCATAAAAATGTACAAAAGCTTATAGTTACTGATAAAAATAAGCCGCTTGTATCAGTAAGTGTTGATCCACGCTGGGAAACTGCAGACGTTGATGTAGAAAATAATAACTACCCACGTCGTATTATTCCTTCACGTATTGAAGTATTTAAAAAGAGTAAGAGTAAAGCTAAAGTGAGTCGCGATATCATGCAAGATATTAAAACAGAGCTTAAAAGCGATGAGAAAAAAGACACAAAGGATGAAGTAGAGGAACAGCAATAATGCGTTTTTTGCTTATTGTTGTTTGCTTTTTAATTGCTGCGCCAAGTATGGCGCATCAATTAAAATCATCAGTAACGACTGTGCTTTTTAACAAAAGAACGCATAATGTTGAGCTTATGCATCGGTTTTACTTACACGATACTGAGCATGCTGTTAGCAGCTTATTTAAAGGTAAAATTGATATAATTAGCAATAAAACCGATCAACAACGCTTTGCCAAATATGTTGAGTCACATGTGGCTTTGCAAACATTAAATGGTGATGTTGTGCCGCTTAACTTTGTTGGCGCTCAGGTTGATGGTAAGTTTTTTTGGGTTTATCAAGAAGCGCCTATCCCAGAGGGAATTCAAGGGATAAAAATGAGCAATGGTGCGCTGCGTGATTTATGGCCATCACAAGTTAATATGGTGAACGTTGAAGGCAAAGGTAAAGTTAAAACCCTAAACTTTGCTCAGGATGATACCTGGCTTGAAGCTCGCTTTGAGGCTAACTAACTCATTGTTAATATAAAATACGCGCTTATTTAAGTGCGTATTTTATTACACTATTTAACGTGCGTTCATAATTGATCGGTAAAATACCAAGTTACGTAAAAAGTTGGGTTGTTTATATTTACCTTGTTTTGCGCAACATACAACTAGCTGCTAAGCTTTTGTTCATTGGTAGTTGCAGTGAAGTTACTGACCACCTCGCACTATTAATTTAAATATAATTAGTATTAATTGTTCCCACTTAAGGGTGTAAGCTCAGAGTATTTTTATGTTTGAAAAAAGCTCAACTAATTATTTTCACAAACAAGGATTGGTATGACGACTCAGGTAGAGGCTATCCATGGTGTTATTTTTGATTTAGATGGTACTTTGGTATCGTCAGAACTCGACTTCTCACTTATTAAAGCCCAAATTGGCTGTCCCGATAACGAAGATTTACTCGACTTTATTGCGCAACTTCCTTCTCCTTATATGCGCGAAGAGGCAATGAACATTGTTCACCAGCACGAATTATTAGATGCACAACATGCCACGTTGTTGCCAGGTGTAAGTGAAGCCATTTCACTATTAAATGACCGAAATATTCCTATGGCAATAGTGACGCGTAATTTTGACAAAGCCGCTGCACTTAAATTAAAAAATAACCCGCTTCCTATCAGTACAGTACTTACACGAAGTGACGCACCAGCAAAACCCGATCCAAGTGCATTAAATGCTATTGCTACGCTTTGGAATATTAGCGCAGATAACCTATTGTACGTAGGCGATTACTTATACGATATTCAAGCTGCACACAATGCTAATATGCGTGCCTGCTTATATGCTCCCAATGAAACGCCTCCTTATGCTGATCAAGCTGATTATGTGTTGCATGATTTTTACGATTTGGTTGCTTTAGTTGAAAGCTACTCCAAAAAAGTAGAGTTATGTTAAATTGGCGCTTTATTAGCTTTAGTAAATTTACCTCTCATAATATGGGCGCTCATTCACTAAGGTTTACTAGCCCAATACGTTTTGAATTGGTAAAATAATAAAAAATGTAATGTATTTATTAGAGGCACAAAATGGGTAGAGCATTTGTAGTTCGTCAAAGTTCTATGATCAAAACAGCTAATGCAAAAACAAAAGTAAACTCAAAGTACGGTAAAGAGATTTACGTTGCTGCTAAAAATGGTGAACCCGATCCTGAAGTAAATCAAACTTTGCGTCGTCTAATCGAAAAAGCTAAAAAAGACCAAGTTCCTGCGCACGTTATCGAAAAAGCAATAGAGAAAGCCGCCGGTGGAGCAGGGGAGGATTACTCGGTTGCTCGCTACGAAGGCTATGGGCCTGGTAATTGTATGGTGATTGTTGACTGCTTAACTGATAACCCTAACAGAACCATCAAAGATGTGCGTTTACCGTTTACTAAAACTGATTCAAAAATAGGGACGCCTGGTTGTGTAGCCCATATGTTTGATCATTATGCAGTATTAGGCTTTGCAGGCGATGACGATGAAGTTGTTTTAGAAGCGCTAATGATGGCCGACGTTGACGTTGCTGACGTAGAAGCTGAAGATGGAAAAATTTCGGTTTTTGCACCGCCTACAGAATACTTTAAGGCTAAAACAGCTCTTGAAGACGCATTTGAAGGTATTAACTTTGAGGTAGACGAAATTACTTTTATCCCTCAAGTTAATATTGAAATTGATGATGAAGAGGTTATTGCTAACTTCGATAAATTTATAAATATGCTTGAAGACTGTGATGACGTACAAAATGTGTATCACAATGCAATTATAAAAAAATAATTTTAACGTCGTTTTTTATTAGCAAATAGAAATTAAAAAGACGTGTTTTGTGTATACAAAACAACGCTTTTTTGTTATTTACAGAAATGTTAGGTATTCATAGAGGTTATTGATTTATGTGTTTCTATTTTAAAATGAGTTGTTTTAATTATGTTTAAACACATTTTTATGAATATTGGTGTGCTTATTTGTTGATTTAAAAATAAAAAACCAGCCCTAAGGCTGGTTTTGACACGAAATAAACAATTAAGATACAGCGTTAAACATTTGGAGTGTATTAACTTTGCTGTAACTTATACTGTATACGGTAGCTATGTAATAACGGTTCAGTATAGCCACTAGGTTGTGTTGTTCCTTCAAGTACTAAGGCGAGGGCTGCTTGAAACGCAATACTATTTTTTAGTGTTTCAGGGCTGCTTGCCATTGGGGTATAGGCTTTATCGTGTTCGTTTTGGCCGTCTACTACCTTGGCCATTTTTGCCATAGTGGAAGTAATTTGCTCTTGTGTACATATGCCATGTAATAACCAGTTAGCCATATGTTGACTAGATATTCTAAGTGTTGCTCTGTCTTCCATTAGCCCTATATGGTTAATATCGGGTACTTTAGAGCAGCCCACACCTTGGTCTATCCAGCGTACTACGTAACCCAAAATACCCTGTGCATTGTTTTCAAGTTCGCTTTGTATATCTTCTTTAGAGAGTGTTGACGTATCTTGCATAAGTGGCGGAGTAAGTAAGTCGTCAAGGCTTGCTATTGTACGCTCAGCAATTGCGTGTTGCTCAGTAAAAACATTAACATCATGGTAGTGCATAGCATGAAGCGTTGCGGCAGTAGGAGAGGGCACCCAAGCTGTATTAGCACCCGATTTAGGGTGTGCTAACTTTTGCTCCATCATCAGCGCCATTTTGTCAGGCATAGGCCACATGCCTTTGCCTATTTGAGCTTTTTGGCTTAATCCACAGGCAAGGCCAATATCTACGTTGCGATCTTCGTAAGCACTTATCCAAGGCTGTTGTTTTATTTCAGCTTTAGGGAGCGCAACACCTGCTTGCATTGAGGTGTGAATTTCATCGCCTGTACGGTCTAAAAAGCCGGTGTTAATAAATACAACACGTTGTTTTGCTTCATTTATACATGCTTTTAAGTTTACAGATGTACGGCGTTCTTCATCCATAATACCCATTTTTAAGGTGTTTTTAGGTAAGTTTAAGGCTTCTTCTACATGGGTAAATAGTGTGCTTGTAAAAGCAACTTCTTCTGGGCCATGCATTTTAGGTTTTACAATATTAATGCTCTGCGCGCTGCTGTTTTTTACGCCAGAATTTTTATTTAAGTCGTGGAGGGCGGCTGTGGCGGTAAACATTGCATCCATTATACCTTCAAAAACAGGCTCGCCATAAACGTCTGTAATAGCTGGGTTTGTCATTAAGTGGCCCACGTTTCTTACAAACATCATGCTTCGGCCTTTAAGCGTTATGGTACCGCCATCAATGGAAGTATACGTTTTGTCGCTTTGCAACGTACGTTCTACAACTTTGTCGCCTTTTTTAAACGATTCGACCAAGTTACCTTGCATTAAACCAAGCCAGTTTTTGTAAACTTGCACTTTATCTTGTGCATCTACGGCGGCTACAGAATCTTCACAATCCATAATAGTAGTTAGGGCTGCTTCAAGTACCACATCTTTTAAACCCGCTTTGTCAGCTTGGCCAATAATATGATGGTGATCTATCTGTAATTCTATATGTAAGCCATTGTTTTTAAGTAATACAACGCTTGGGTTTTGGGCTTCGCCCTGGTAGCCAATTAACTGAGATGGGTCAGCTAAAGTGGTTTGAGAGCTGTCACGCAGCGTAATAACTAATGCGCCGTTTACAACAGAATAATTGGTGCTTTCAATATGTGAGCCGTTTTCAAGTGGCAGTGCTTTGTCTAAAAACTGGCGTGCGTATGCCATTACTTTAAAGCCACGAACCGGATTATAGGTAGTGCCTTTTTCTGCCCCGTCATCTTCACTTAACACATCTGTGCCATATAAGGCGTCGTATAACGAGCCCCAACGTGCGTTAGCTGCATTAAGTGCAAAGCGTGCGTTACTTACTGGAACAACTAACTGTGGGCCTGCTGTAACCGCTATTTCGGGTTCAACCTGTTGTGTTTCAATTTTAAAATTTGCAGGCTCTGGCACTAGGTAGCCAATGTCACTTAAAAAACGTTGGTATTGCTTGCTATCCCACGTTTTATTTGCAATGTGGTACTGATCAATTTGCTGTTGCAGCTGTTCTCGCTTAGCCAGCAACGCTTTATTTATTGGCGTGAGCGTTTGAACAATCTTTGCAAAGCTTTGCCAAAATTGTTGTTCTGATAAGTGTGTACCAGGTAATAGTTTAGTTTTAACAAAGTCAGCAAGCTCTAAATCTACGCTGAGTCCTGAATGTGTGAGAGTGTGGGTCATAATTGCCTTCCTTAAACGGTCGCCATAGTATTTGTGCGTTTGAGCAACAATAACGTAAAAAAGCCATGTTGAGTGTGTTTTTGATATTCACAAAAAATATAGTCGTAATAAAAACTATAAATTTACTAAATCTAAAAATAAGCCTAATGTTGAATTAAGCGCTACGGAGCACTAGCAACGTTGCCACTCTCACAACATTAAATTATTTATATACCCGTTCGAAGGACTTTATTATGACAACATATCAACGCGAAACCGACACACTTTCTACTTTATGCCAATCTCAAGGTAATGCATGGCAGGCAATTAACCCAGAGTATGCAACTCGCATGCGTTTACAAAATCGCTTTCGTACTGGGATAGAGATTGCACAATACACAGCTGACGTAATGCGTGAAGATATGGCAGCTTACGATAAAGATACAAGCCAGTACACACAGTCTTTAGGATGTTGGCATGGATTTACTGCCCAGCAAATGATGATGGCTATTAAACGCCACCAAAAAACAACTAAACGTAGTTATGTTTACTTAAGTGGTTGGATGGTTGCTGCACTTCGCTCTGCGTTTGGTCCGTTACCTGACCAAAGTATGCACGAAAAAACATCTGTTCCAGCGCTTATTGAAGAAATTTATACATTCTTAAAGCAAGCCGATGCCCGTGAGCTTGACCACTTATTTAATGACCTAGATGAAGCAAAAGCGAATGGCGGCAACGTTCAAGCTGTGCTTGATAAAATTGACAACTTTGAAACACATGTTGTGCCAATTATTGCTGATATTGATGCAGGTTTTGGTAACGAAGAGGCAACTTACCTACTTGCTAAAAAAATGATTGAAGCAGGTGCATGTGCTATTCAAATCGAAAACCAAGTATCTGATGCCAAACAATGTGGTCACCAGGCGGGTAAAGTAACCGTGCCTCACGAAGACTTTTTAGCAAAAATTAATGCGGTTCGTTATGCATTCTTAGAGCTAGGTATCGACAACGGTATTATTGTTGCGCGTACTGATTCGTTAGGTGCAAGCTTGACTCAAAAAGTACCGGTATCACAAACGCCAGGTGATTTAGCAAGCCAGTACAATGCCTTTTTAGAGACTACACCTATTAATGGCGTAGAGGACTTAAACGAAGGTGATACGGCAATGAAAATCAACGGTGAACTGTGTAAACCTACTCGCCTTGAAAATGGCCTATACCAGTTCCGTGAAGGAACAGAGAAAGACCGCGTAGTACTTGACTGTGTAACTAGCCTACAATCTGGCGCTGATTTATTGTGGATTGAAACAGAAAAGCCACACGTAAAACAAATTGCTGAGCTTGTAAACCGTGTTAAAGAGCAAGTACCAAATGCTAAACTAGTGTACAACAACTCACCTTCGTTTAACTGGACGCTTAAGTTCCGTGAGCAAGTGTACCAAGAGTGGCAAGAAGCGGGTCGCGATTTGAGCGCTTACCCAAGCCTTGGTGATAACAAAGGCCTAATGGCACCAGAAATGGATGCAACAGAGCTTGCAGCCGCAGCTGATGTATTGGTACAAAATTTCCAACGTGATGGTGCACGTGAAGCGGGTATCTTCCACCACTTAATTACGCTGCCTACTTACCATACTGCAGCACTTAGCACAGATATTTTATCAGAAGGTTACTTTGGTGACTTAGGTATGCTTGCTTATGTACGTGATGTACAACGCCAAGAAATTCGCCGTGAACAAGCATCTGTTAAACACCAAGACCTGGCAGGTTCTAACATTGGTGATACACACAAAGAGTACTTCTCTGGTGATAACGCGTTAAAAGCCGGTGGTGAAGATAACACCATGAACCAGTTCTAAAAATTTCTAGATAGTGTTACTCAAGGGCCGTAAGGCCCTTTTTTTTATGTGTCATAAATATTTTTACTGCACTCACTAATAGTAAAGCCTTTATTAGTGTTAAAAGCGGATAGTGTATGAGAAATAAAACTTACAGTAGGTTACTTAGTTAGTTGAGATCAGGTTTTAACCAACTATAGATATGCGGATCACGTTTTAACTAGCTAACCGAATTTGTAGATCAGAGTTTAACTAACCCTTTAATAAAAGCGTTTTGTAAGTGCTTTTTTGCTGTAAAGGGGCCTTAAAGAGCTATTAAAGTAATCAAAAACGTTATTTTTTGTTTTTTTTGGTGTTTAAATTCGATTTATAAACCGATTTTTTACTAACGTATACCTTTCACAAAACAAAATTTTACCAACTGAAAGGCTATAAACAGTGACTCAAACCGATTTTTTACTAACTCAAACTATAAAAAAGCTATAAACCGAAATTTTACTAACTGAGAAATAGACTAAGTCCGATATTTAATATGCCCTAAAAGTGTAAAGGGGGTTTACACTTTGCACATACGTAAAAGCCACTTTTAAAAAGTGGCTTTTAGTAATTTAATTAATGTAACGCTATTTACTGTGCTTATCAAACCACCATTGAATGTAAGCAACTTTAGTCATTAAATTAGAAGGGCGAGCTGTAATACCATGCGATGCATCTGGTATGCGAACCATCGCGGTGTCAACACCTTGTAATTTTAGTGCTTGGTAGTATTGCTCTGTTTCAGAAATAGGTGTGCGGTAGTCTGCTTCACCTGTAAGCAGCATTGTGGGTGTAGTAACATTACCTACATAACTAATTGGCGAACGTTTCATGTAATGCGCTATGTGATCCCATGGTTTGCCTGGGAACCAGTAATCAGCAAAAAATGGATAAAAGTCGGCAGTTAGTACAAAGCTGATCCAATTTATAACAGGTTTAGCAACAACAGCTGCAGCAAATCGATCTGTATGTCCAACAATCCATGCTGTTAGTACACCTCCGCCAGAACCACCGGTAACAAATAGTTTAGACTCATCAATAAACCCTTTTTTAATAAGCGCATCAACCCCAGACATTAAGTCATCAAAGTCATTACTTGGGTAATTATGATGAATGGTTTGTGCAAACTCTTTCCCATACGAATCACTTCCGCGCGGGTTCATGTATAACACCACATTACCTTTTGCTGCAAAAAGCTGAACTTCGGCACTAAAGTGAGGGCCATAATTAGCGACCGGCCCGCCGTGAATTTCGAGCACTAGAGGATACTTTTTAGATTTATCAAACCCTGGCGGGTAAGCAATCCATCCTTGAATAGGTAATTGGTCGTGGCTTGATTTAAGCCAAATCTCTTCCACTTTTGCCAATTGTTTATCACCTAGCGCATCGTTATTAAGCGTGGTTAAGCGCTGAGTTTTACCGCGTTTAATGCTCGCTACATCCGCAGGGCGTTGAGTGTCAGCAAGTGTAAACGCGATATCGCCGTTGCTGCTTACATCAAAATCTCCGCCTGAGTATGGTCGTCCAAATGCTACACTGCCAATTTGTTCGGTGATCACTTTACGCTTGCCACTTCGAGGTTGATAAGCAAGGGTAGTTTGACCTTCATTGGCATAGCTAAAGTAAACCCCTTTAGAGTTTGCAGCCCATTTTATTTTGCCCAACGCTTCTATCAAAATTGGGGGTTAAGCTTTTGGTGTTACCCGTTTTTAAATCACGAATGTAAAGTTGAGTATTTTCGTAGTTAGTGCGTTTATCGTCATATCCTGTATACGCAAGGTAACGACCATCAGGAGAGACTTTGGGTTGTTGATCTGGGCCATTTCTATTTGTTACAGCTTCAATGGCTAATGTATTAAGGTTTAGCTTATACACTTCGCTGTTTGTAGGCTTGAGTTCACCATTTTTATGCCTATTGGCTGAGTAGTAAAGTAAGCTGCCATCTTTGCTAAAGCTGACATCGCCTGCGTTATCAAATTCATCGCTAGTAAGTTGCTTAGCATTTCCGCCATTAGCATCAAGAGTAAATAATTGATTAAAGCCTTTTTGCGAGTATCCACCACCATCAGCTCGATAGTATACGTCATCAATAAATTTAGCTGGCTCTGCCCACGTTGCGCCTTTCGGTTTTCCTGGCAAATTAACCGGTGGCGTGTTTTTACTTGGTACAAACATGCTGAATACAAGCTGGCTTGAATCGGGGCTCCAACTAATAGCGCGAGGGCTACTGGTTAAATTACTTATTTTGGCAATGGCACCGGTTTTAAGCCACTTCATATAAATTTGGCTGCTGCCATCGCGGGTAGATATAAAAGCAAGGCGCTGCCCATCTGGAGAAAGTACCGGCGAGTAATCCATATGAACGCCTGAAGTGAGCGGCTGCATTTGTTTGGTTTTGTAATCAACAGACCAAATGTTTCCCACTTTTCGGTCTGTTTTTATATCCATGCGGTTTCGCACAAAGTAAACGGTTTTTCCGTCGTCAGTAATATCTATTTGATTTGCATATTCTAAATCAAATACATCTTGAAGTTGCAATGTGTGTGTATTGTCGTTTGCGCTGGCCAAATGGCTTGCGCTTAATATAAAACTAAGTGCTAAAAGTTGTTTCATTATTAATCCCTGTTGTTAACTTATGTACAGTTATAAGTGAGGGATTATTAAATTAACAGTGCAATGCGATGAAGCTCATATTTAACTCTATGGGTGTATTTAACAAGTTGGGGTAAAAAGCTGTAAAGGGGGTTTACAGCTTTCGTATATTACTAAAGGTCAGTCACACAGTGCTTTTATTTCTTTAATGAGTTCAATTGCATCGTTATTGTCTCCATGCACACATAAACTATGTGCATTAAGCATAAGTTGCTTACCTGAGCGTGTGGTTACACTACCTGTTTGTAAGAGCTGTTTGACCTGTGCAAGTATGGCCGGTTTATCATGCACGCTGCCATCAAGTTTGCGAGAGACCAAAAAGCCCTCATCAGTGTATTGCCTATCTGCAAATGCTTCGAGTACCAGTTCTACATTAAACTGTTTAGCTAACTGGATGTGTTTATCTGCTTGATTAGTCGCTAAAATCATCAGCTTTAGTTTACTAGGGTAGCTCGCGACAGCAGATAATATGGTCGCTAATACGTCGTTGTTAGCCATCATATCGTTATAAAGTGCACCATGTGGTTTTACATAGCTTAACTCAAGCCCCTGTATTTTTGCCATGCCTTCAAGCGCTGCTATCTGATACTGAATACAATTAGTTAGTTCGCTTTTTGTTAACGCCATAGAACGTCGTCCAAATCCTTGAAGATCAGGGTAACTGGGATGCGCGCCTACCGTTACGTTGTTTTTTTTAGCTAACGTTAATGTTGTTGCTATTACATCAGGGTCACCGCCGTGAAAACCACAAGCAATGTTCGCCATATTAATATGAGGCATAACTTGATCATCTAGCCCCATTTTCCATGAACCAAAGCTTTCGCCCAAATCACAATTTAATTTCATGTTAATTGCCTTTTTGCGGTTTAATTGTAACAGGCAAGGTGCCATTGGCAGTGGCTTGCCCAACTATTACTTTAGCGAGTGCGGTAAACGCTGGGCCTGAAACACGTTCGTGCGTGTCTATATCAATATTGTAAGCATAAGAGGCCAGTACACTGTGAGCATAGTCGCCAAATTTAGCAATGTCGTAAGGAGCCCTCAAACTTATAAATACAGTACGCTTATTAAATTTGTTAGCCATGGCAAGCAGTGACTCAAGCGCTTGTGGCTGTTCGCGCGTATTAAGCGCAAAATTAGGGTCATCTTTTAAATCATCCATGCCACCAATTTCAACCGCGCTTTGATTGGGCGTGGCATTACCCGCTATAACAATATCAGCTGTTTTAATGCTCTGGGTTGCTTGTGCTGGGTCAAACCCTTGTAAGCTGCTGCAGCTGAACGTAATAGATGATGAACTTGCAGATTCAATTGCTTGCTGCATAGCCATACATTTACGGGTGTCGGGCATAATAATATGAATATGTTGGCCATCATTTAAATTTAGTGGCAATGTGTTTTCTGTGTTTTTTACCTGTGTTATTGCTGCTAAAGCAAGCTCAGCTTCTATTTTTCTGTGTTGTTTATTGCCTATTATACTTTTTGCATTAACTACTGCATTAATAGGGTCAAACTCAGTAGATAACTCAAATGCATTTTTAAGCGAAATAATACGCGCAGCCGATTGTGTTATTTCTTGCTCATCTAACTGATTTGACTCGACAGCATGAACTAACGATTTAATAAGCTCATCAAGCTTTTTTATATCATCGGGCGTTCTTATTTCTATAGGCATAAGCGCAATATCAACGCCGGCTAAAAATGTATTTATAACAGCTTGAATGGGTGTGAAAAACTGACTAATACCTGCCATATCAAGTGCGTCGGTAACCACTACGCCTTTATAGTTAAGCTCACCTCTTAAAATGTCGGTAATAATAGTGCGCGACATAGTGGCGGGTTTAATCATTGTTTTGCCTTCTACAGAGACAAAGGTTGAGTTATCAAGCGCAGGATATTGTATGTGCGCTGTCATGATCATACCGGGATTTTGCTTAGCAATAATGTGTTTAAAAGGGGCTAAATCTTGTTCGTAAATGGTACTTTTTGAGTGGGCAACGTTAGGGAGTCCTGTGTGGCTATCAACGTGAGTATCGCCATGTCCCGGAAAATGTTTGAGCGATGTAATTATGCCATTGCTCTCAAACCCAGCAACTTGTGCTGCGCCAAGTTCACTCACTCGTTGTGGGTTCTCACCAAACGAGCGTACATTTATAACGGGGTTGTCTGGGTTCATATTCACATCAATGGTGGGTGCATAATTTACATTGATCCCCAGAGCTGTTAGCTCATTGGCAATAACCGTTGCTGATTTAGTAGCAAAGTCAACGCCGTGCTGTTTATAGGTTGCACCAATAGACATATTGCCCGTGAATGACGTTGCAATATCACGCGGCAGACGCGCAACTCTTCCGCCCTCTTGGTCTATTGATATAAATAGTGGCAGTTTACTTAAAGATTTACTGGCAGCCACTTGAAGTTGATGGCTAAGTGTAATGGTTTGTTCAATTGACTGAGTGTTTTCTGAAAATAATATAACGCCACCAATATTATAGTCGCTGATTACGCGCGCTAATGACTCTGGTAGCTTTGTCATTGGTGTTCTGCAATGTTGACCAGTGCCTTGTTCACAAAAATAGCGAAAATCGAGCATTAACTTTTGCCCTAGTTTTTGCTCAAGAGAAAGAGCCGGTTTTGCAACCGCTTTAATTGATGGCATTAAGCACCCAGATATAAAAATAATTGACGATAAAACATACTTATTTAGCAAAATACACTCCAAAGCTAAATAAAATGAACAAGTGAAAGCAGCTTATCTATTTTTTTATACAACTGCAAAATAAGCGCACCCTAGTTAGTAGAGGGAATGTAACGTCACAATGTAATAAAAAGTTATTTGGCTGGTTATTAAAAATACACTATGTGCTCAAATATTAGATAATTAATAAATGGCGGGGTATAATTGTAAATACTTTTTAACAAAGTACTTGCTTTAATAGCAGTGTACTGTGGGCTGTTTACTTTTGCTGAATAAATTATTTCCTGTGCTTAATCTGCGTCTTCTTATTGTGCTATTGGCTTTTTCTGCGGCTTTAGCCACGCTTATTAGTAGTTTTCATTCAACGTACCAAGTACAAAAAGAGCAGTTAGTAAGCCATACATTAGAAAGTAACTTCGCTTACGCTAATAAATTAGCTTCAGCAACCGACAACTTTTTAGAGTCGGCAAAACAACAACTTGCATATTGAGCAAAACATAAATAATGCAGCATTACTGCAAGAAGAAGTAACGCGTTTAAATTTGCAAACAAATAGCTTTAATTCAGTAGTTATAAGTAAGAATGGGGTTATAAATGCCACATCCCCTTATTTACCTGAAATCATAGGAAAATCAATTTCCTCTCCCGGCGCAACACAGGCTTTAAAAGAAAAAAAGTCACTTATTAGTATGCCGTACATGTCAGCAGCCAATAATTTAATTATATTTATATCGCATCCCTTATTTAACGAAGAAGGGAATTATTTAGGCTACGTGGGCGGCTCGTTATATTTAAAAGAAAGAAATATTTTAAATGATCTCCTAGAGCAACACTTTTACGAAGGGGGATCGCACCTTTATGTCGTCGATGCTAATAAGCAAATCCTGTATCACCCAGATAGTAAACGAATAGGTACAAGCGTTGCCAATAATAAAGTAATTAATGCGGTTATTACAGGAGAGGCGGGGCAAGCCGTTGTTGTAAACAGCAAAGGGGTAAAAATGCTCGCAGGATTTTCACCCGTTATTAATTCAAACTGGGGCGTAGTTGCCCAACGTCCCATCAAAGCAACACTTGCGTCTCTAGATACATTAATCATGGAAGTATTTGCAAGAACGCTCCCCATGGCGTTGCTCACCTTCATACTCATAGGTGTATTTTCGTATTTTATTTCACGCCCATTAAAGCAACTCGCTAGTAGCGCAAACAGACTCGACGAAGTAAACAGCATAGAAAAGCTAAAAAGAATAAAAGCGTGGTACTTTGAAAGCCAAAGATTGAAGCTGGCCATGCTTAATGGCGTCAATATTTTACAAACACAAATAGGGCAACTTAAGCACGATGCCCAAACCGATCCGCTGACAAACACCCACAATCGTAGAAGCTTAAATGGTTTACTTAGTCAGCTAATGTTAAAGCAAACACCTTTTGCTATTTTAGAAATAGACATCGATTTTTTTAAACGTGTGAACGATACCTTTGGGCACGATAAAGGCGATGAAGCACTTAAAGTATTAGCCGATATTATAAAAAAGATCTCTCGAAAAGGGGATATTGTATCGCGTATTGGTGGTGAAGAGTTTTTACTTGTATTGCCTCATGAAGATAGCCAAAGCGCTCTAAAAATAGCAGAGCGATTACGCACCACTGTTGAAACAACGCAAATGGAAACAATCGGTTTTATTACCGTTTCAATCGGAATTGCAACGTGGCCAACCCACAGCAATAACATCGACCAAGTATATAAATGTGCAGACAAAGCGCTTTACCATGCTAAAGAGCATGGCCGTAATCGCTGCGTAGTGGCCGAGCCTAGTTAGTATAGATAAGCTCATATACTAAAATTGCGTATTTATAGGTGAGTAATTTACTGAAATCTCCACATTAGAAATTTGGTCATGGCTATTCAGGTAAGTAACTAATTCTTCAATATCACTATTTTTTTCTGCTAATAATTTATAATTATTCTGAGTAAGCTTTGATAGTTTAAATTTTTTACTTAAATCCATTGGGATAGAGTTACCCTGAAGTGTTACAATAATTGACCCCGTTATAACTCCCTTTTGCCCCATTGTTTGGTTAAATACGACATCACCTTTTTTTAAAATCTGAGATGAATAAGTTAATTTGTCACCTGATGAAAAAATACTTCTAACTTGCTGCTCTCTATTTTTTTTAATATATGTTTTTACACTTCTTTCATCAATAGTATCAACTAAGTTTTCATCGCTAGTCAATCGGGTATCTTTAGGTTGATTATCATTTGTACATCCTATCAATATGAGAGTTGTAATAATTGTCATAGATGAAAAAATATTTTTTGTTTGCATTTCTTTACCTTAATTTGAAAATTAGATTGGTCTGTGCTTTGTATTTATAGATTATGTTGCTACTGTTTACATGTATTGCATTTAAAATGCAAAAATCAAACAAAAATTACAAAATATAAACAGGGTGTTTTATGTCTAGTTTCAAAGTTTCTACTGTGGCCGCAATGGTTGCAGCTACATTATCAGCAGGCCAACTAACCGCAGCTGAATCAGCGCAGTATTTCGATGTTACCGCACAATCTAAATCACAAACAATGGTTCCAGCTGCAGTTCAGCAACGCGCCTTAGCAGCACGAACTACAGTTTCAGGCCATAATTCCATTTTTGATGCTCAAATGGGTAAAGCCACATTTTTATGGCAAGCTATTGGTCAAGCTAAACCGGATATGGCTCTGATTGAGCCTGCTATGCGAAATAAATATGCAGCTGACTTTTATCTAGAGTCATTAACGGGTGTAAGTAGCCAAAAAAGTACAGTAGTTTCAGCTGTATTAGCTGATTTACATCAGCAAAAGCGTGGCTCTATTACTGCAAAGTATAGACAGCAAGTACATGGTATTGAAGTATTTAACCGCGAATACAATTTAGTAATGGATAAAGAGTTTAACCTAGTTGCTGGCTCTGGTTATTTTGCCGACACAGCTTCTGTTGATGGTTCATTTGCAGTATTGAATAACTTTTTAACTGCAGAGCAAAGTATTCAGGCTGTTTTTAGAGAGTTGGCAGGAATTAATGTGTCACTTACAAAAATTGGTGAACAGAGTGGGTATGCTAAGTACAAAGCAACATCTGCAGATGATTCAAAAGTCATCATCGGTGAGCCTCGAGCTAAAAAAGTATTTTTCGAAGTTGCTGGCGAATTAGAGTCTGCTTATTATATAGAAATAGAAGTTGCTGATGCTAACTCGCTAGAAAGTGATTATTACAGCTACGTAATCGGCTCGCAAAATAATAAAGTTTACTTTAAGAAAAATTTAAAATCACATGCAACAGATTTCAACTATCGCGTTTACGCTAATCAAGACGGCTACCCAATGGAAAGTCCTCATGGTGATGTAATCCCTGCAGATGGACCAGAGCAGATAGATGAAACAGAGATTTTAGATGCGCCAATGGTTTCTTTATCTTACTACAACAAAATAAGTACTATGGATCCATGGTTAGCTGACGATGCAACGACAACATCGGGCAATAATGTATTTGCTTATGCCGATGTTGTAGCGCCGCAAGATTTTAGTGAGGGGGATTTTACTGCTGAAACAACTGCAGATTTTACTTTCGATTATCCATATCAGGTTGACCAAGTAGCAAACAGTTACGAAAATCGAAAAGCTGCTATTGTAAACTTATTTTACATGAATAACTTTCTGCATGATTTCTTTTATGATCATGGCTTTGATGAAACGTCAAATGTTGCTCAGTTATCTAACTACGAACGTGGTGGGATTGAGGGCGATCCAATAGAAGCTCAAGCGCAAGATAACTCTGGTCGTAATAATGCAAATATGTCTACCCCAGCTGATGGCGCTAGCCCACGTATGCAGATGTACCTATACGACAGTAAAGATGCAATGGTAGGCGTAGATTTTGGTGTAACAGTTACATCAAATGCAAGTGTAGGGCTATTAAACTCAACACAACCATCAAGTTTTGGTCAGAATCAATTTAGTGATATCGAAGGTGAAGTTGTTCGTATCGACGATGGTAATGCTACAGACTCTGAAAGTATCAACGACGGATGTGAGCCTGCTGTAAATGCAGTAGATCTCGCTGGTAAAATTGCAATTATTGACCGTGGTTCATGCGCGTTTACTCAAAAAGTACTTAATGCGCAAGATGCAGGTGCAATCGGTGCAATTGTTGTAAATAATAACCCCGATACAGATGAGCCAGCCCCAATGGGTGGGGCAGACGATGCTGTATCTATTCCTAATCTGGGCTTAAATTTTGCTGATGGTAAAGCTATCTATGACTTAATTGCTGCAGGTGATATTGTTACTGTTGATATGTTTAATAAGGCAACATTGAAAGACGGCACCTTTGATAACGGTATTATTGCACACGAATGGGGTCATTATATCAGTAACCGCTTGGTTGGTAATTCATCGGGGTTAATTAACTTCCAAGGACGTGCAATGGGTGAAGGATGGGGTGATTTCCATTCATTAATGTTTATTGCAAAAGCTGATGATATTAATATTGCAGGTAACGACAAGTTCCAAAAAGCTTACGGGAGTGGCACATTCGTAGAGGACTTCTACTACGGTATTCGTCGTGTACCATATTCTACAAATACAGATGTTAACCCTCTTTCATTCCGTCATATTACAGAGGCAGCAGGTGAAGATGTAGGTATTTCTCCAACTAACGTAGCTTCGCCGCATGCTGCAGGTGAAATATGGGCAACTATGCTATGGGAAAGTTATGTAGCGTTAATAAATGCACATGGTTTTGAAGATGCACAAAGTCGTATGGCAGATTACCTTGTAGCGGGTTACAAATTAACACCAGTAGCTCCACTATATACTGAAGCTCGCGACGCAATATTGGCTGCTGCCTATGCTGTTGACCCCGCAGACTACACACTAATTTTAGAAGCATTTGCTAAACGTGGCATGGGCCTAGGTGCAGAAGCACCTGAGCGTTTCAGTACCGATTTAACTGGGGTTGTGGAGTCAGACAAAACTCAGCTTGCAACCTTTGCTTTATCAGATGTAATGGTTAATAACGCATTTAATGGCGCAGAAGTTGGTTTTTGTTCAAATGACAATATCTTAGATAAAGGTGAAACAGGGTCTATCAGTGTAAGCATAGTCAACCGTGGTAGTGAAACGCTATCCGGTACTAAAGCTCAGCTGACAGTTGTTAGTGACCATGATGTGACTCTTGAAAATGAAGGTTTGGTCACTTTTGGTGAAACAGCGCCATTTGCTACATCAATAAGCGAAGAAATCATGCTGACTCTAAATGATGCAGGTACCGCTGAAACGCTAGAGATACAAGTAACTTTCCCTGAGCTAGAAACTGATGATGATATTGTTGAAGCACTAGAAGATTCTATTTCATTCACTGTAAATATGGCATTTGAAGATAAATCACCAGTGAATGCAGTAGTGTCAGATGATATGGAAGTATCAGCCTCATCATTATTTGACCTATCTGAAAACGTAATGTTTGGTGGCTCCAACGCTGTTGGTACTCAGAGTATGGATAATAGTGGCAACATAGGCTTCTTTGACCAAGCTGGTTTTGGCTTGGGGGCTCAGACCATGTTCTTAAACAATAATGGTTTCCAATCAGATGTAGCAATCGAGTCTAAAACGTTTGAAATTGGTTACGCTGGTGATTTCGAAATTTCATTCTGGCATCTATACCTTATAGAGCAAGACTGGGATGGTGGTGTTGTAGAAATTAGCGTAAATAATGGTGATTGGACTGATGTTACTGAAATGGGAGGACAATTTTCTGTAGGTTACGATGGTGAGCTTATAGAAAACACATCTCAGGCTTTACAAGAGCGCGGTACATTCACTGGTAGAAATATTCAGGAGTCTGGTGCATATGGTAATTATGAAACAATCAACTTTGGTACTGCATTAAATGGTAACCAAGCAAAAGTACGTTTCCGTATTTCATCCGACGCTGTAGTTTCTGATTTTGGTTGGTGGATTGATAATTTAACAATGTCAAATGTATTGTCACCTGTGTTCTCAACAGTTGTAGCAGGAGATTCAATCACTTCTTGTGACAATGCGATGCCGTTATTACTAGTTGAAAACGCATCAAGTGAAATTAGTGAGTCAGAAACAGGAACCATTACAGCAAGTGCATCAGATCGAAATGGCGATACGTTGACATTTGCATGGACTCAAGTAAGTGGTTCTGCAGCAACATTATCAGGGGAAGATACAGCTACACTCTCATTTACACCAGCAGCAATCACCGCTGATGAAGATCTTGTTTTTGAAGTTGCGGTTAGTGATGGCACTGCAACTGTAATGCAACAAACTACTGTTACGGTTAAAAACGAAGCTGAACCGGTAGCACCTGTTGTAGAGAAAAAATCAAGCAGCGGTAGTGTTGGCTTTATTGCCTTACTACTAACACCATTAGTTTGGTTTAATAGACGCCGTAAACGCGTTGCCAAATAGCTAAAAATAAACTTTACTTTAAAAGCCCTTAAATTTATTTAAGGGCTTTTTTGTTTTCTTAAGTTTTTTTTAAGTTTCGCTCTTTAACTTATAAACATACTCCTTAAACGGGCGATGTTTATGCAATTAGCACAGTCAAACTTATCACTAGATAACATATCAAATTCGGCACATTTAATAACTGCTCGAGAAAATGGTGAGCATCGTAATGCACTAGAATCTGCGGTAAAAGATGGCTTTTTAGTAGCTTACAATGCAACGCTTAAATCATTTATGCCACTACTTTGCCAATACACAACAAGTGAGGGGCAATGTACGTTAGGTTTAAGGCAAGCTACCTCTCCCTTATTTATTGAGCAGTACACTGCAGAGCCCATTGAGCACTTTTTATTAGAACAAACTCCGCGTAGCAAAATATTTGAGCTAGGTAACTTATGCTCTACACATCGCAGGGCAACGCTTGGTCATTTTATTGTTGTTAACGAGGCACTTTACAATGCTGGAGCTAAGTATTTAGTATTTTGCGCCACAAAAAAAGTAAGGGCGATGGTTCGAATGCTGGGGGTTAATTGCACTGAGGTTGCTGTTGCAAACAGCTTTGTGGTTGAAAACCCATTAAGTTGGGGAAGTTATTATGCAAATCAACCTACGGTGTGCATTGTTAATTTAGCGCAGGCACATCAGCAAGTACTTAACACACCCATGCTGTTAAATATTAAACAGCAAAACACACAACAAATTAATGCCTTAATGACCGCGTTGGGGAGCTTATGAGCCTATTAAATAATATTAATAAGGTAGCGAATGGGCCAGTGGTTGTTAGTTACTTAGCCAATAAAGTGATGCCTATTAGCGCTTTGGAGTTACAACAAGAAACTAATAAGCTAACAGCTATTTTTAACGCTTTAGACTCAGGTGCAATTGCCTTCCAGCTTGATAACACTCCAGCTTGGCTGGTTGTTGATGCCGCAACCAGTGCAGCAAACAAGGTTACGGTGCCTATCGCCCATTTTTTTAGTCAGCAGCAAACACAGTATGTGCTAGCGCAATGTGGTGCGCAGTTTTTTATTAGTGATATGCCTCGTTATTCGCTTGGCAAGCATTCATTGTCGGTAACATTATTTGAGCATTATACCCTTTATATTTATCAGCTCGATGCGATTGAACCCGTGGGCTATTTTACTGGTACGCAAAAAATTACATTTACTTCAGGTTCTACTGGCGAGCCAAAAGGGGTGTGCTTATCAACACAAAGCCAAATGCAGGTAGCTCAGTCATTATGTGAGCAAATAAACATTAGTAACCCCGTGCATTTATGCTTACTTCCGCTGCCAGTATTACTGGAAAATATAGCGGGTGTGTATGCGCCTTTGTTAAGTGGCGGTTGTATACATTTAATGCCGCTAAACGAATTAGGTTTTGTTGGCTCAGGGTTAAAAAAACCTAACAAACTCATTGGTGCAATCGATAGTGTAAAACCTAACACCCTTATTTTAGTGCCTGAGTTATTAACGTGTTTAGTTGCCTTTGCAAAACAAGGCTGGCAGCCACCAAAGTCACTTAAGTTTATTGCTGTTGGCGGAGCACGGGTTAGTGAATCTTTAATTTTAACTGCACGAGAATATAACCTACCGGTTTATCAAGGTTATGGTTTGTCTGAGGCTGCTTCAGTAGTGAGTTTAAACACCCCCAACTATGACGACATAAATAGCGCTGGTGAAGTATTAGGGCACGTTGAAACGAAAGTTGAAAATGATGAGTTATTTATTAAAGGAGCGTTATTTTTAGGGTATTTAAATCAAGCGCCGCATAACCCAAATACCTGGTACGCCACTGGCGACTTAGTATCTAAGCGTAATAATAAGCTGTACATAAAAGGGCGAGTAAAAAATCTCATCATCACCAGTATGGGGCGTAATGTTAGCGCCGAATGGCCTGAATCATTAATTTTAAGCCAAAGTGCGATACAGCAAGCGGTGGTGTTTGGTGAAAGCCAGCCATTTTTAAGCGCGCTTATTTATGCGGCACCCGAGTTTAGTGATGAGCAATTAAAAGCACATTTAAAAACAGTAAACCAGCAACTTCCTGACTACGCACAGATTAAAAAGTGGCATCGTTTGGCCCAACCTTTAAACGAGCAGCAAGGATTATTAACCGCTAATAATCGCCCTAAACGAGCGGCAATTAGCCAGCACTACAGCCCTATTTTTGAACAGTTTTACCGACTTGGAGAAGTGATCCATGAGTGATTTTTTTAATACATTAAAAGCACAAACTCAAAACGAGCGTGAGTACTTATTAGCTGCGCCAATTATACAGCGTGTATTTAACGGACAAGCAACGCTTGAAGAGTATGCCTCGTTTTTAGCGCAGGCTTATCATCATGTAAAACACACTGTTCCATTAATGATGTCACTTGGCGCATGTTTAACTGATGAGCAAGAATGGTTACGAGAAGCGGTAGCTGAATATATTGAAGAAGAAATTGGTCATCAAGAGTGGGTGCTTAACGATATTGCCGCGTGTGGTTTTGATAAAGAAAGTGTGCGCCATAGTCAGCCACAATTTGCTACCGAAATGATGGTCTCGTATGCCTACGACAGTATCGCTCGTAAAAACCCATTAAGCTTTTTTGGCATGGTCCATGTACTCGAAGGGACCTCAATTGCGCTTGCTGATGGAGCCGCATCAAACATAGCGAATGCAGTTGGGCTTCCTAAAAAAGCGTTTAGCTATTTAACCTCTCACGGCGCGCTTGATATAGAGCATGTTAAGTTTTTTGAAAACTTAATGAATCAAATTACCGACGAGGCGGATCAGCAGGCTATTTTACATGGCGCAAAATGTTTTTACCGTTTGTACGGCGATATTTTTCGCGCTTTAGACAACGAGCCGTTTTTTAAAGCATCAGAACAAGAGCAACACGCATGAATACCGGCTTATGTGTATTAACTGGTGCGA
This sequence comes from Pseudoalteromonas sp. BSi20480, assembly GCF_000241365.1. Classification (NCBI taxonomy): domain Bacteria; kingdom Pseudomonadati; phylum Pseudomonadota; class Gammaproteobacteria; order Alteromonadales; family Pseudoalteromonadaceae; genus Pseudoalteromonas; species Pseudoalteromonas sp. BSi20480. The sequence goes on from NZ_BADX01000168.1 coordinate 50,828, forward strand.
CAGGTGGAATTGGTCAAGCGATTGCTAAAACCTTACACGGCCAAGGTTGGCAACTACTCTTGGTGGGGCGAAATAGTGATGCCCTCAATACGTTGAGTAGTCAATGTCCCGGTAGTATTGTTTTTGTGGGGGATTTAACGGTTGCCGAAAACATGTTGGCACTCGCCATTAAAGCCAAAAAATTAGGGGGCGCTAAGTTACTCATAAACAATGCAGGCATTAATATAATGCAAAGCTTAAGTGCATCGAGTAGTGAGCAAATTGATAATCTACTGAGCACTAATTTAGCCGTCCCTATGAAATTATGTCAGCTGTTTTTAGCGCAGTTGCACGCGAATAAAGGCTCCATAGTTAATGTTGGGTCGTCATTTGGCAGTATAGGTTACCCGTATCAAACACTTTACTGTGCTAGTAAGTTCGGTTTACGTGGTTTTAGCGAAGCGCTATCACGAGAGCTTTCAGATACACCCGTTAAAGTTAGTTATTTAGCACCAAGAGCAACCGATACAGATATTAATGATGCACAAACACGAGCAATGAATAAGGCGCTTGGTAATCAAATGGACTCCCCGCAGTTGGTGGCTGATGAGTTAGTTGCGTTATTAAACTCAAATAAAACCAGACGATTTATTGGTTTTCCTGAGAAACTTTTTGCACGTATCAATGGCGTTTTTCCACGTATTGTGGATAACGCAATTGCTAAACAGCTTCCTAAAATAAAACAGTTTTTAGGTTAATAGAGGATTTATTATGAAAAAATTTACTTTAGTAGCTTATTTAAGCATTGTTAGTGTGTTTTCATCGGGGGTATTTGCAGACGAACAAAGCGATTTACTCGCTATTCAACAGCAGTGGGCGGTTGCTAATTATGAGCTTGAAGGTGATACACAAATCAAAGCCTTTACTCAACTGAGTAAGCAAAGTGCTCAATTTATTGAAAACTACCCTGATTCAGCAAATAGCTATACGTGGAACGGCATTGTACTGGCCAGTTTTGCTGGCGCAAAGGGCGGGTTAGGGGCGCTGGGCTATGCTAAAGATGCAAAAGCGTCATTAGAGCAAGCCCTTAAAATAGACGACAGTGCTTTAGGTGGCTCAGCGTATGCCAGCCTAGCAACCTTATACAGTAAAGTACCGGGGTGGCCTATTGGTTTTGGTGATGATGACACCGCCAACAAGTTTTTTAAGCAAGCGCTCGCTTTTAACAAAAAAGGCATTGATACTAACTACTTGTATGGTGAGTTTTTATATGACGAACGTGAATATCAGCAAGCTAAAGCCCATTTGTTAGTTGCGCAAGCAGCAGGTATTCGTAATACTCGTGCTAAAGCTGATAAATATCGTCAACAAGCAATTAGCTCTTTATTAGCTAAAGTAGATAAAAAACTAAAGAGATAACAAAATAAACAATGCATTTATTATTAGTTGAAGATGATCATCTTGTGGCGCAAGGGCTTTGCCGCTCATTGCGCCAAGAAGGCTACAGTGTAGAGCATAGCGCAACGGTTAAGCATGCATTGCAATGCTTAGGCAGTGGTGAAATAGAGTTGGTTATACTTGATCTAGGTTTACCCGATGGTGATGGTTCACAAGTTTTAAAGCAGATAAAGTCGCAAAAAAAAAATCATTCCGGTGGTTATACTAACTGCACGAAGTAGCATTGATGACAAAGTGCAAGGGCTTGATATGGGCGCTGATGATTATTTAGCTAAGCCATTTGAACCAGCCGAATTATTTGCTCGTTTGCGCGTAGCGAGCCGCCGAGTAAATCAAGCTCAGTCGAGTTTATTACAGTGTGGCGAAGTGACTATGGACACGTCAGCGCATAGTGTCACACTCAACGATGAGCTACTTTCTCTGCCACGAAAAGAATACATGCTGCTAAAGGCGCTGTTGGAAAACCAAGGTCGCGTGCAATCTAAACAGCAGTTAGAAAATAAACTCTATCAGTGGGGAGAAGAAGTTGGCTCCAACACCATTGAAGTACATATTCATCACCTACGAAAAAAATTCCCCAGCGATTTTATTAAAACTCTCCGTGGTATTGGCTATGTCGTGGGAAAGAGATAGTTCACGTGATTAAAACGCCCCAAGATTGCACAAACTTGAATTTACAAAGGTAACCATACTCTATGTCAATTCGTAAGCGTTTAACCCTTATTTTACTGTCAATGATGGTGTTAACCTGCTTTTTAGCTTTAGTCAAAGGCTACCAAAAAAGTATGAGCCATGGTGAGCAATTACTCGATAGTGAACTAAAAGTGGTCGCTGGAGTGTTGATGCAACAGCCTTTATCTATAAACGCCATGGCGCCAAAAATACAAGACAGCGCCCAGTTACTGTATCAAATTTGGCAAGCTGGTGAGCTCCTTAGCGGCTCTGACGAATTAAATCTTGATTTGAGCCAGTATCAAGCGGGTTTTCAAACGCTTAATATTGCAGGGCAGCGAATGCGGGTATTCGTTTTTGCCACTTCTTTACGCACCGTTATTGTTGCCGAGCCGATTGCTAAGCGGTTTGAACTTGCCGAGGCGGTTATTTTATCAGCTATGTTGCCTATGCTCTGGGCGGTTCCTTTGCTTGCGCTATTTATTAGCTTTTTTGTTAAATATGCACTGGCACCATTAACCCGTTTATCAAAACAGTTAGCTCTGCGCCAAGCAAATGACTTTACTGCGATCAATTGGCAGGTGACAGATGAAGAAATAAAACCGGTGATCAGCCGCTTAAACGATTTATTTAAACGCGTAGAAACCGCCTATTTACGAGAGCGTTTTTTTGCCTCTGATGCGGCACATGAATTACGTACTCCCCTGAGCAGTTTAAAAATTAATGTGCACAATTTGGCAGCTCAACAAGGAGATAACCAAGAACTACAAGCCATGACCCAAGGTATTAATCGACTGTCCAATATAGTCGAGCAAATGCTAATACTAGGGCGTACTCAGCCAGAGCAGTGGCAAAAACAGTTTAAGGAGCAGTCATTATTAGCGATCACGCAAGAAGGTGTTAGCCAGTTGTATGAAAAAATAGAGGCTAAAAATCACACTATCAGTCTTGAAGGAGATGATTTTATCATTAACGGTGATGAATTTACCTTAGTGACGCTAATTTCAAACCTACTTAGCAATGCTATAAAGTACGCACCAGCCAATGGACAAATAAAAATAACACTAAAGCAGATGCACAAGCAGCGTATTTGGCAAATAGAAGACAGTGGCCCAGGTATGACGAACGATCAAAAACAACGGATATTTAACCGTTTTTATCGTGTTGGCGGTGACCAACACCCTTCGGGTGAACAAGGTGCGGGCTTAGGCATGGCAATAGTGCAGCATATTATTGCTATTTATCGCGCTGAAATTCACTTAACGGATAGTGATTTGGGTGGCTTAAAAGTACAGGTAGTTTTTGCAGGAGCTAAATGTGATTAAACAACTTATTAGGCCTTACTTATATTGTTGTGTATTTTTATCATTTAACGCCGCCAGTAAAGACTATCGTATTGTACTTAAAGATCATTTGTTTTACCCCGCAGAAATTGTCGTGCCGGCCAATAAAAAGGTACGCTTGTTAATCGAAAATCAAGATAGTACGCCTGAAGAGTTCGACAGTTTCGATCTCAATCGAGAGAAAGTACTTTACCCAAAGCGCAAAAGCGTTATTTATATCGGGCCATTAATCCCTGGGCGCTATGAATTTTTTGGCGAATTTTCGCCCAATACGGCGCGTGGTGCTGTCATAGTGACTGAAAAGGAGCGTTCTAATGCTAATAACTAGCCTAGTGATGAGTCTAAACCAGTTACTGCCGGTGGCCATTTTACTTATTTTACTCCAAGTTGTAGCCAAGCAAAGTTTAATGAAATTGCTGGGAGGGCTTATTTTAGGGATCGGGCTTTCATTTTTGTTTGTAAAAAGTGCGCCGTTAATGAGCCCCTTGTTTGACTATCAGGGTTTAGAATATGCCCAAATTGGTTTGTGTATTTTAATTTTTATTAGTGCACTGTACTACGCCATTAAACAAGCAACAGCTGCTTTTATGATTGCGATTATCAGTGTAATGACACTTTATTTAAGTCACTACATTATTTACCTGATTGGCTTTTGGCAAAGCAACGAAGCGGCTCAAAGTTTATTTATTGGCACTTTTTTAGGATTGGGAATATGCAGCAGCTTTAGCGTCTTGTTGTATTTTTTATTGAGTGCAATCAAACAGCGCTTTGGGCTTACCCCTTTATTGGTATTGTTAGCTTTAAATAGTGCGGCAAAACTAGTTGTGGCGCTTGATTTGGCGAGCCAAATTGATTTGATAGCAACAACGGTAACCGTATGGGATTTACGTGACATTTTAACCGAAAACTCAGAGTTTGGGAGAGTATTGCGCGCTCTGATCGGTTATGAGGCTACACCAAATTTAACCAGTTTTTTAAGCTATGTGCTGAGCAGCGTATTATTTTTATCTGGTAGTTATTTTATTCCTAAATCAATTACTAAGGAAAAATCATGAAAGCAATAAACCTATTTGCAGCTACTGTATTAATTGGTTTTTGTTTATTAATACCTAAGCTCGCTTATGCTGATGGCATAGTAGTAGATAAAGTTTATCACCCGTATGTGTTGCCGTTTGAACGAGAGCTTGAGTGGCGCCTTGTGTCGCATCAAACCGACAGTGGCAATATTTTAGCTCAACGTATTGGTTTAGGTGGCGCCATTAACGACACTATGGCACTCGAAGGTTATTTAGTGGGTGAGCGAGATGATAACGGCGACTTTGGCTTGCAAGCGTATGAATTGGAGCTTAGATGGCAACTAATAGAGCAAGGCCGGTTATGGGCCGATTGGGGCGCTTTGTTTGAATTTGAAAAACAGCATGACGCCGACGCATACGAAGCAACCTCCGGTTTTGTAATTGAAAAAGAGTTTGGTCGTGCAAGTCTCACCATGAATGCTTTTTTGGTATACGAATGGGGGCAAGACATAGAGAACGAATGGGAAACAGAGTTTAGGGCACAATATCGTTACCGATACTTGTCTGCGTTTCAACCCTCTATTGAGTTATATGCAGGGGAAGATTTTATCGGAATTGGGCCCGGGTTTATTGGGCTATACCGGTTTGAAGGCCAAAAACAGCTAAAATGGGAAGCTGGCTTTATAAGTGAAATTAGCCAGTCTGAAAAAAACCACAGTTTTAGACTTGCCCTAGAATTTGAATTTTAAGCATATAAATACAGGTTGGTTATTTATTGCTCAATAAAATAAGGAAGTGCTTGACTTATATTTGGTTATCTATATAGTGGGCCGCAGCTAGAAAGAAAGCATGTAAGCTATAAATCTCCATTTCGATGTTGTATAAGTAATACTTGTAGTACCGTCCTGAAGTTTTTAAAGTACCATCTCATTTTTTGCTACACCCGCTCATATGAGCATATTTTTTATTTTTATATCAGGATATTACAATGTCTAACATCGTATCAGGTACAGTTAAGTGGTTCAACGAGTCTAAAGGTTTTGGTTTCATCGAGCAAGAAAATGGCCCAGACGTTTTCGCACATTTTTCAGCAATCAAAAGCGAAGGTTTCAAAACTTTAGCTGAAGGCCAACGTGTAGAGTTCACTCTTTCACAAGGTCAAAAAGGTCCTCAAGCTGATAACATCACAGCTGTATAATTTTACTTTTAAGTAAAATAAAAAAAGCGCCTAGGGCGCTTTTTTTGTGTCTGAAACAAACCTAACTTATTCAACAGCCCGACCAAATACCAAGGATCACAATTAAAGTGGTTCTACTTGACCCCAAGGTCTAATATAAACACCTATTTAGTGACAGGGTTAGGCGCTATAAAAAGTCTGTATAGCTTTAATTAGTAAAAGCGTAAAAGAGAGAGTTCAAGCACCGCTGAGCGAATTCCACTTATTGTTAATTATTTACCTCACCTGCACATCATTTAATTCAAAAGCCGCGTGTAATTTAACTCATTTACCGTAAGGGCTTATTTGAGTTTTACTCACTTGTTTGTGCGCTTCTTCCATTTTTTCTATAAGAACTTTATCTGTATCTTTATTTGCAGCTAAATAAGCAACCGTTGTTAATGCATCTATTTTAAAAATAAATTTTAAGTGGCCCGGTTTAAGTTTAAAGTAATCACTATATTGGAGCATATAAAGCGGATCATCCAATATTAGGTCTACTTTTTTGGCTAGTAGTAACTTATAAGAATGCTGTATATCTGAAGTTATAACGCCCTCAAACCCCATTTTAGTGAGAGTTTGGGTCGAGAAGTCGTTATGTTGCATAGCTATTTTGTAATTTTTTGCTTGGTTAATATTATTGATTACTATATCGGTTCTGTCTGATAGCCCAACAAATCCCATTTCAAAGCGACCAATTTCCCCTACCCACTGAAATTGCTCTTCACGTTCTGGCGTGCGAGCAATGCTGTAAATAAACGTGTTTTTTCCTCGCTTGCCATTTTATAGGCGCGGGCCCAAGGGTACATTTGTATGTCTGGTGTTAAACCAGCCTGTTTAAATATATCTCTTATGTACTGTGTTCCTTTACCTTGAACTTCACCGTCTATTAAAACTTGATTAGGTGGTGCTAATTCTGTAACAACCAGCAAAGGCTCTTCAGCTAAAGTACTAAATGATAAAAAAAGGATAAAAAAGGTCAGATTATAATTCACTACAACTAGTCAATTTAGGCTTGGAAACACTTAATTAAGTGTGGTTTAAAATTGTTAAATTTACAAAGTATTAGTGGTTATTTGAGTTGTAAAAATCTCATAATGAAAATAAAGAGAGGATATAGGAAGGAAGGTAACTTTATTAAAGCCCTAAAACGATAAAAGGGCCTTGCGGCCCTTGGTGAAGTATCGTTCAAGTCAGCTAGCACTTTAACCCCTTAAAGTACTAACTTCTTGTTTTGCAACACCGGTTCATCTCTTAAGTTTCTAAGCTAGCGAGAGGAAAAACCCAGCAATTGCTGCGCTCATAAGGTTAGCCATAGATCCTGCTAACACTGCTCTGAGCCCTAAGCGTGCGATATCCTTCCGCCTGCTAGGCGCCATACCGCCTAACCCACCTAGTAAAATGGCTATCGATGATAAGTTAGCGAATCCACACAAAGCAAACGTAACAATTGCTTGTGTGTGCGCACTTAACGTATCGCGATAATTTATAAAGTCTAAGTAAGCAACAAACTCGTTTACTACTATCTTTTGACCAATAAAACTGCCGGCTATAATTGCTTCATCCCACGGTACACCGAGTAACCATGCAACAGGAGCAAATACATAACCTAAAATTTCTTGTAGCGTTAATGTTGGATGATCAAACCATCCGCCTACACCACCTAATAAACCATTTAGAAGCGCAATCAACGCTACGAATGCCAGTAGCATTGCACCAACATTAAGTGCTAAATGCATACCATTTGCCGCACCTGATGCAGCAGCATCAATTACGTTTACCGGTTTATCATCGTCGTTTAAATCTAAATCAGCTAAGTTATCTTTAGGTGTTTCGGTTTCTGGCACAATCATTTTTGCCATTAAAAAACCACCTGGTGCCGCCATAAAGCTGGCTGCAATTAAGTACTTAAGCTCTACACCAATAATTACGTAACCAGCCATTACAGAGCCAGCTACAGTGGCTAAGCCACCTACCATTACAGCAAATAACTCAGATTTGGTCATCGTTGCTATAAAAGGTTTAACAATTAACGGCGCTTCAGTTTGGCCAACAAATATATTTGCCGTCGCTGAAAGTGATTCTGTACGCGAGGTTTTTAAAAGCTTTTGTAAACCACCGCCTAAAATCTTAATTATCCAGTCCATAATGCCTATGTGATATAAAACAGCGACCAGCGCTGAGAAAAACACAATAACGGGCAAAACCTGAATTGCAAAAATAAAACCTAGCGTATCCTGCGATGCCAGTGGGCCAAACAAAAAGCCTATTCCGTCATTCGCGTAGCCAATAACCGATGAAACGGCAGCTGACATACTTGCTAATACGTTTTTTCCTGCGTCAAAAAACAGAACAAAGCCGCCAATAACAACTTGCATTGCAAATGCTATAGCAACGGTTCTTAAATTAATTGCCTTGCGATTAGTTGACGCGGCAAAGGCAATGCCCAGCAGCACACACATGCCTACCAAGCTCATAAATGTTGTCATACAAATGTTTCCCGTTGTTATTCTTGTAGTAAATATTTAATTTTACTTTTTATAATATCAATCGCAACGCGGTTCATGCCGCCTCGAGTCACTACTAAATCTGCATTATGCTTAGAAGGCTCAATAAATTGATAAAACATCGGTCTTACAGTTGCTTGATACTGTTCAACAACAGATTGTAACGTTCTGCCTCGCTGCTCCATATCACGTTGCATACGACGCATTAAGCAGATATCTAAAGGAGTATCTATAAATACCTTAATATCAAATTCTTTATTTAGCGCTTTGTCGCTCAGTAATAAAATACCTTCAACAATTAAAATTTTTGCAGCGGCTACACGTCGCGTTTTATCGCTGCGGGTATGCTGTGCATAATCATATGTTGGTACTTCTACTGAATTTCCACTACGAAGTTGAGTTAAATGTTCAAGCATTAACTCATGTTCAAATGCATCAGGGTGGTCGTAGTTCGTTTGCGTACGATGAGCCATCGGCAAATGCGACTGATCCTTGTAATAAGCATCTTCTTCAATAATGGCAATTGCGCCCGGTTCAAGCTCATTAACCAACTCGTTGTATATAGTTTGGCTAAACAGAGATTTGCCCGACGCAGACGCGCCAGCAATAGCTATAATAGTTGTTCGTGTCACTAAAGTTCTCACCCACACAGAAGGATATATTGTTGGTAGATCACAATAGCAAAAAAGACACGATTAATCTCTTTTGCTTCGCTTAAGAACGCAAATTTATAATGTTTAGGTTTTATGAAACAGGACTTTTGTCCTGTACGGAAAAATCGTTCAGCAGATAAAGTAACCACCTAGAAACAAAGTGAGGTCAAAATGGCAAGAGCAATTATCTTAATGGCAGATAGCCTAGGAATCGGTGCAGCACCAGATGCAGATAAATTTGGTGATCTTGGCGCCAATACATTCGCTCACTTACTAAAAGCATATTACGACGAAACAGGCAGCGCACTTTCGCTTCCTAATTTATCTAAATTAGGTTTAGTAGACGCCTGTGAAGCCGCCGGTGGAGAAACGTGTTTAGTTTCAGACCGCCAAGCACCACAAGGTGCATGGGGTTACGCTAAAGAACTTTCTAGCGGAAAAGACACTCCATCAGGCCATTGGGAAATGGCTGGCGTACCTGTGTTATTTGATTGGGGATATTTCCCAAAAACACAGCCCAGTTTCCCACAAGAATTTGTAGACGAGTTTATAGCTCGTACAGGTATTCCTGGCATTTTAGGCAATTGCCATGCATCAGGAACAACCATATTAGAACAGCTAGGTGAAGAGCACGTAAAAACAGGTAAACCAATCTGTTACACCTCAGCTGATAGCGTGTTTCAAATAGCCGCGCATGAAGAGTCATTTGGCCTAGAAAAGCTTTATCAAGTTTGCGAAATCGCACGGGCGCTGCTTGATGAAATGAATATAGGGCGAGTGATTGCGCGGCCATTTTTGGGTTCAAATAGTCAAGACTTTGCACGAACAGGCAATCGTCGTGACTATTCAGTACTTCCGCCAGCACCAACATTATTAGATGTTTTAGCAAAAGACGGCGGCGAAGTAATTAGTATTGGTAAAATTTCAGACATATACGCGCATCAAGGCATAACCCAAAAGCACAAAGCACCAGGGCTTATGAACTTGCTTGAAAAAACCAGCGAGGTTATTTCAACAGCACCTGATCGCAGCTTAATTTTTACCAACTTGGTTGATTTTGATGAAAAATTTGGTCATCGCCGTAACCCGGTAGGTTACGCTAAAGCATTAAAAGAATTTGATGACTATTTACCAACTATACTAAACCAGTTAAATGCAGATGATGTATTAATGATCACTGCCGACCACGGGTGTGACCCAACCTTTCCAGGTTCTGAGCACACGCGTGAATACGTACCTGTGATAGCGTATAAACCTGGTATGGATAATACACCGCTAGGTGAACGAAACAGTTTTGCAGATATTGGTCAAACACTAGCACAGTGGTTTAACTTGTCTGAGCTTGAATATGGCGACAGCTTTTTAACTCAATTAAACGCGCCAAAATAAAAAGGAAACAACGAATGAGTACTCCTCATATAAATGCAAATGTTGGTGATTTCGCCGAAACAGTTTTAATGCCAGGCGATCCGCTACGTGCGCAATATATTGCTGAAAACTTTTTAGATGATGCGGTACAAGTAACTGGTGTACGCAACATGTTTGGCTTTACAGGTACTTACAAAGGTAAGCCAGTAAGCATTATGGGTTCAGGCATGGGTATTCCATCAATGTCTATTTATGCACGTGAGCTAATTGTTAGCTTTGGCGTAAAAAACATTATACGCATTGGTACATGTGGCGGTATTGGTACCGACATTAAAATCCGTGACGTAATTTTTGCACAAGGTGCAAGCACAGACTCAAACGTAAACCGTGCACGTGTTCGTGGTTACGACTTTTCTGCAATTGCAGACTTCGACCTACTTTTAAACGGCGTTAATGCAGCAAAAGAGCTAGGTATTAAAGCAAAAGTAGGTAACGTATTCACAACCGACACTTTCTACCAAGCAGACGACACTTTCTATAAAGATTTAGATAAGTTAGGAGTTCTTGCAGTAGATATGGAAACAGCCGGTTTATACGGCGTTGCAGCTGAGTACGGCGCAAACGCAATGGCATTATTTACCGTAAGCGACCACGTGATCACTGGCGAAGCAACACCTGCTGACGAACGTCAAAGCACGTTTAACGAAATGGTTAAAATTGCATTAGAGTCTATCTAATCAATAAAACAGTTCCTTGGTAACGTATTCACTAAGTTTTGGAGACACGCCCAAAGTGAAGTGAGACTAACCTCCAAAGCCGCATTTTATGCGGCTTTTTTTATGCCTTAATAATTATAAAATCATGAGTACCAGACT
>NZ_BADX01000167.1:0-6979 GCF_000241365.1 Pseudoalteromonas sp. BSi20480
TTTATTGTTTTTGAAAACAGTTTGATAAGTTTCAAATTGTGTTTCTAAAATTGGCGGATATTTTAAAAAGCTGTTTGCCACAATGGTTAGTTTTCCGTTTTTAGTTAAATGTTGTTTTGCGTTAGCTAAAAACGTTTCAGCAACGCTGTAGTCTGTTGCAATTCCTGTGTGAAACGGCGGGTTGCTCACTATTAAATCAAACTTACCACTAATATTTTTAAGGCCATCACTGAGAATTGCCTCACCAGTTACCCCGTTTAACTTTAAAGTTTGAGTTGTTGCATAGGTTGCAAGTGCGCTTACGTCACTACATACAAATTCAAGAGCTGTATTTTTTAAACCCAGAAAGGTCGCAATTAAGCCAGCACCGCAACCAAAGTCGAGTACTTTACCTTGTTTGGTTGAAGGGGCATTTTCGAGTAGCATTTTGGTACCAGCGTCTAAACAGCCATGGTTAAACACGCCAGGTACGCTGATAGCTGAAAATGATGTATCGGCAATACTAACGGTAAATGTTTTATGGTAATGGCTAATATCAAATTGCGCATTAAGCTCAATTTGAGAAAATGAGTAAAGTACGCAGTGTTTAGCCGAATCAATCTTATTACTATATTGAGCTTTGCCTGCTAATTGTTTTTCAATCGATTTAACACCACTCTTATTTTCGCCAACCACTAATAACTCGGCATCGCTTGTTATTACCGCGCGTATATTATCAAGCGCCATTAGCAATTCTGGTTTTGACTTAGGGTAATAAAGAATAACTAAGTCATAGTCGCTACCGGTAATGGTGTGGTTAACGCTCACATCAACGCCATGAGTGTTTTTAGCAAATTCACCATTAGCATGGTTATAGCTAAACGCTGTAATTTTGCTATTTGGATTCAGCGTTTTAAGCTCAGCTAAAAAGCCATCTTGAACAAAGTTGACCACCAATATAGATTTACCCGTTAATGCCTCGCTATTTCGAAGTAACAGTAAACTTGGGTTGGTTAATACGCTCATAAATGGCTTTGCCTTACTAAGTGTTAAATTAATATAAAAGTGTAATTACTTGGTGCGCTCAAACATTAAGTCCCAAACGCCGTGACCTAATCGGTGGCCGCGTTGCTCAAACTTGGTAAGAGGGCGTAAATCAGGGCGAGGTACGTAGTCGTTTGTTTCTGATTGGTTTTTATAACCCGGAGCCGCTTGCATTACTTCTAGCATATGTTCTGCGTAGTTCTCCCAATCAGTAGCCATATGAAAAACACCGCCTATTTTTAATTTTGAGCGAAGCTTTTCAGCAAATTCAGTTTGTACAATACGGCGTTTATGGTGGCGCTTTTTGTGCCATGGATCTGGGAAGAATAATTGCAATGTAGTTAGGCTTTCATCGCTTAAGCAATCAGCAAGCACTTCTACAGCATCGTGTTCAAACACGCGTAAATTAGTTACGCCCGCTTCGTCGGCATCCATTAAACATGCACCAACGCCAGGGCGGTGTACTTCAATACCAATAAAGTTTAGGTGTGGAGCATTTTTAGCCATTTCGACAAGCGACTTGCCCATACCAAAGCCTATTTCTAGGACTACATCATTGTTGTTGCCGAATACTTGGCTTAAATCAAGCATGCCGTTTTTATGCTCTAAGCCCATTGTTGGCCAGCATTTTTCGATTGCAGCGGCTTGGCCTTTGGTTAATCGACCTTCGCGTTTTACAAAACTGCGAATGGTGCGGATGTATTTACCTTCTTGCTTAGCTTGCTCTAGGTTGGTATTGCTTGATTCACTCATATCTAATTGGCCTGACAAAACAATGTGTTTAAAAATGGTTGCATATTATCCCTGACGATGGCCTCAATCACAAGTATTAGCTGGTTTTACAGCCTCTATAGCTTGATCTTTTTACTCACTGCAATAGACTGACCCGCCATTGAGAATGAGTAAAAGTATAATATGTTGGACTTAAATAAAGAGCAGTCTCACTGGTTTTCAAAGCAAGTAGTTGATTGGTATCACCTTCATGGCAGAAAAACACTGCCGTGGCAATTGGGTAAAACACCTTATAAAGTGTGGGTTTCTGAGGTTATGCTCCAGCAAACTCAAGTTGTTACTGTGATCCCATACTTTGAAAAATTTATGAAAAGCTTTCCTGATATTATCGCTTTGGCGAATGCCGAAGAAGATCAGGTTCTTCACCACTGGACTGGTTTAGGTTATTACGCCCGCGCGCGAAACCTTCATAAAACAGCAAAGATAGTTCGCGATAAATACAACGGGCTGTTTCCTCAAACGCTTGAGGAAGTTATGGACTTGCCCGGTATAGGGCGTTCTACAGCAGGGGCTGTATTGTCATTGTCGCTTGGCCAGCATCACCCCATTTTAGATGGTAATGTAAAGCGAGTATTGGCACGCTATTTTATGGTGGAGGGCTGGTATGGGGTAAAAAAAGTAGAAAACCAGCTTTGGCATTTATCGTCGCAATTAACACCTAAAAATAATGTGACTGAATTCAACCAAGCTATGATGGATTTAGGTGCAAGCTTATGTTCACGTAGCCGCTTTGATTGTGAGCCGTGCCCGTTAAACAGCCGCTGCGGTGCGTTTAATGCTAGTAAGGTTAAAGAATTTCCTCATTCGAAGCCAAAAAAAAGTAGTGCCTAAAAAAAGACTGTCATCAGCTAATTATAAAATAGTGACGATAAGGTCCTTATGGAAAAACGCCCTAGCTCTGGTATTTGGGGGGGATTGTTTGGTTTTTTTGAGTTTGCTGAGCGTAAACAGCTAGATGACTTTTTAGTTCAACATGGCTTTAAATCAGAACTTGAGCCATTGGTACCATTCACCCATGTATTTTCTCACTTTGAGCTGACTATTAACCCACATATATTAAATCTTAAACAAATCCCGGATGTGATTAACGAACGGCAGCTAGTTTGGTACCCGCTAGATCAATCAGTAGAAGTGGGTTTGGCTGCACCAACTAAAAAGTTGGTTAAACAAATTGCACCAATAGGTTAAACTGTTTGCATTTAACGCTTAAGAGAAATTAATTATGGCACGTACTGTATTTTGTCAAAAGTTACAAAAAGAAGCCGAAGGCCTTGGTTTTCAACTTTACCCGGGTGAGCTTGGTGAAAAGATCTTTAATAACATCTCTAAAGAAGCTTTTGCTCAATGGCAACATAAACAAACTATGCTAATTAACGAAAAGCATTTAAATATGATGGATCCAGAGCATCGTACATTTTTAGAAGAACAAATGGTTGGCTTTCTGTTTGAAGGTAAAGACGTAGAAATTGAAGGCTATAGACCGCCAGAAAAATAAATAACTTATTAAAAAAGGGGCTAAAAGCCCCTTTTTTATTGCTAATTATTTAGCTATTAAGTGCTAAAACTCTTCGTTTTCTTCCTCAGCCTTTCTAACTTGCTCTTTTAAAAATTGAGCCGCTTTAGAATATTCAATTTCTAACTGGTCGCGTAAATCAATTAATTCATCAGTTGTTAGTTCGTCCGCTTTGCATTTATCTTCAAATGCACCGGCAAGCTTACCAACTGTTTCTGCCCCAATGGTTTTAGAAATAGATCTGAGTTGATGACAACCCTCAATTATTTCTGCTAGGTCGTTAACCATAACGCCTGAATTTATTGATTTAATTAAACTTTGACTTTGCTCTAAATACATTTTGAAAAAGCGAAGTTGTTTTGCTTTATCGCCATTTACGTATTTGGCGACTGCATCCATATCTATTGGCAAGGCAGTGTTTTGTTGAGGAGCTAGCGCTTGCTTAGGAGCTTGCTTGTCGCTCCAGCGTTTTAAAGTATCTTCAAGCGCATTGAGTTCTATAGGCTTTGTAATAAAGTCATTAATACCTACTGCTAAACAGCGTTCTTTTTCACCTTTGAGAGCGTTAGCGGTAACTGCAACTATATAAGGTTGTGCGTCTATGGCTTCTAGTAATTCAGCTTCGTTACGAATTTTTTCAACCATGTCATATCCCGACATTTTTGGCATGTGTAGATCGGTTAAAATAAGTGAGAAATTGTTCTTTCTCCACATATCTAGGCCTTCTTCGCCATTGTTGGCAACCTCTACGCCATACCCCAATATATGCAACTGGTCAGTTAAAACTTGCTGGTTTAGAAGGTTGTCTTCAACAAGCAAAATTAATTTATTTGATTCTCGAGCTTGCTCAATATTTAAATAGTTATTTAGCGATTTTGCTTTTTTAATTTGTTTTGGTTGATGTAAGCCTGCTGCAACCAAAATAGAAAGCATAAAGTTTGACTTACAAAGCGGAGATGCATTTATGTAAAATATGTTTTTATGATTAATGGCCGCTTCATCTAGTTTGCTTAATACGACTACTTGCTGATTGTAATCCTCAAGTGAGTACAATAACCGCCTCAATAAAGAGTTAATATCATCAATATTATCTATGCCGTCAGCAACCCAAATAGCACCCTCTGTGTTTTGGTGTTGTTCAATTTCTTTTTCTGTGTGCGCATAAATAACTTTTGCACCCATAAACGATAAATAACGGTACATTATTTTTTCGCGTTGAAGGTTGTTACTTACAACAATAATTGGTTTGCCGTCTAAGGCATTTTTATGAGCATATTTTATTTTACCAGAGGTGCTAAAAGGCAGCTCAACGGTAAATTCACTGCCAATACCTGCATGGCTATTTACATGAATAGTACCTAACATTAACTCTGTTAGGCTCTTACAAATAGAAAGCCCTAAGCCTGTGCCACCAAACTCTCTGGTTATTGAACTCTCAGCCTGAACAAACGGGCTAAATATGTCTCTTAGCTGAGCTTGTGTCATCCCTTTGCCGTTATCGGTTACGCAAAAGCGCAAGGTAAAGTGGTCGGCGGTGTTATGCGCAACCTCAACCGAAATTCTCACATGGCCTTGGGTTTTTTCATCAGTGCTTGTGAATTTAATTGCATTGCTGCATAAATTATAAAGTACTTGGCGCACACGTACGCTGTCACCGACTAGATTTACTGGAATATCAGGCGCAATTGATAGTTCTAAATCGAGTTCTCGTTTTTTAGCGACCGACGACAAAACGCGAGTTACTTCTTCTAGGGTATCGCTCACTGAAAAGGGGATTGGGTCTATGTTAAGCTTACCAGCTTCAATTTTAGAAAAATCTAAAATATCATCCAAAATACTCAGTAGTGAGAATGCTGATTCGCGAATAATAGTACTTAAGCGATGCTGAGCACCATCAAGGTCTGTTTGACGAAGCAAGTCGATAGTGCCAATAACACCATTCATAGGCGTTCTGATTTCGTGGCTCATAGTAGCCAAAAAAGGTGGTTTTAGTTTCGCTAGCTCTTTGAGCTTTTAAGGTTTCTCGCTCGAGTGCAATAGTGCGGTTTTGCACCTCTGACTCTAAACCATTTTGTAGTTTTTTCAGTTCTTTTTGTACCGACTCGTTATCGCTAAGGGCTGTTTGCACTTGCTTAAGTAGTACATTTATACTTTGTGCTACAGAGCCTAAACCAATATCTAGCTGTTCATTAACATTACTATTGTAGTTACCTTGCTCTGTAATAGCCTGAAGTTCTTGCGAGAGTGAGTCAGTGCTTTTACGTAAACGGCCATTAATGTATACGTTAAAAAGTAACGCGAAGATAAATAAAGAAATAACAGTTGCGATTGCAACACCATATGCAATTACCTGAGAGTCTTGCATGCTTAATGGTGGTGAAGCTAACTCTTGTTTTATAATTAGCTCACCAATTGGCTGATCGTTAAGCAAGAGAATATGATGCAACACACCTGTGTTCTCATTATATTGTGTGATTTTGATGGACTCAGGTGCGGTCTCGCTATTGCTGTAAACGAGTTGTGTATCAGAAGTCGCGCTGAAACGATAAAGAGTATATTCAAATTCATCATCTAAAGAGGATGTTAAGTCGAGTAATTGCTTAACCTTGTCTTGGCCATACATTGTTAGCGCGTCGATCATAGGCTGATTTAATGTAGATGCGAGTGTTTTAATATTTACCGATGGCTCAGGTTTAACTGTTTGTGTATCGTTTTTGATGTAGAACGAGTAACCAAATACAGCAAGAGCGGTAATTGCAATATTAAATATAAAAAAAAGTGGTAATAACCCTTTTACCGGCGAAGAGAATTTACTCTGCATTGAATGTTCCCATTGATGTGTTTTTGCTACTTTAGCTATTAGCATAGGTATCTGAACTAATCGTACCATTTACCAAAAATAATTCACTACGGTTTTAGTCTGATTTAGTTATAATATTTCATATATATAGACTGGTTTGTGGTAAAAATGTACGTTATCAATAAAAAATGTACTGAGTTGCTTGAAAACCGTTCAAACAGTCGTAAAGGATAAAAAAAAAGTTGACTTGTAAGGGCAAAACTCGTTTAATACGCCGCACGCCCAGACAGCTGACTTAGTAGATGTTGTTGGTAGTTAAATTAAAAATCGGTTAAGATTTTTAATTAGCATTGTTTAAGTGCCTCGATAGCTCAGTTGGTAGAGCAGAGGATTGAAAATCCTCGTGTCCCTGGTTCGATTCCGGGTCGAGGCACCATTTATAAGTTTATCAATCTTTAAAATTGATTAAGTGCCTTAGCACACAGTTTAGTGTGCCGACTTAGCTCAGCTGGTAGAGCAACTGACTTGTAATCAGTAGGTCAACCGTTCGACTCGGTTAGTCGGCACCATTTATTTTAGTTAAGTGTTTTAACAACATTTAATTAGCACTGTTTAAGTGCCTCGATAGCTCAGTTGGTAGAGCAGAGGATTGAAAATCCTCGTGTCCCTGGTTCGATTCCGGGTCGAGGCACCATTTATACAAAGCCTTGCTTATGCAGGGCTTTTTTGTTTTTAACCCCTGTTCAAAACTACCTTTCAAATAATTTAGTGTGCCGACTTAGCTCAGCTGGTAGAGCAACTGACTTGTAATCAGTAGGTCAACCGTTCGACTCGGTTAGTCGGCACCATTC